>NZ_JAHQCS010000180.1 GCF_019042215.1 Evansella tamaricis
AAATTCTCGAACTGTGGATAAGTTTTAGTTTAAAATATTGTTATGGGAGGTGAAGTCATGGTAAAGCACGGTAGCGGAGTGATAAAAAAGATACTTAAGGATCACTTCGATGGTTTTTGGAGACTTCATCATGATCGCTTCCCTAAAGAGTATCAAGGTGATGTTCAGGAGGCCGTTGAAAAAGCAATAAAGTGTGGCACAACTGACATTGGTTTTGCGAAATATGAATGTTTAGGATGTGAAGGAGAACCTAAACCAGTCTTCGTAGGTTTTACGTGCAAAAGTCGATTCTGTCATAGATGTGGTAAAAAATATACCGATGATTGGTCAGATAAACAAGAAGAAATGATTTTTGATGTTCCACATCGTCATATGGTGTTTACGATTCCGAAGGAGATAAGATCAGTATTTTTTTTAGATCGTAAAAAGTTAAATGAATTGAGTAAACAAGTGGCAGAAGTCTTTCATTTTTACTATCAAAGAAAAAGTAAGAAACGCGACTTAAAAGTGGGTATTATAACCGTCATTCATACATTTGGACGAGATTTAAAATGGAATCCTCATATACATGCCTTAGTAACAGAAGGCGCTCTTGATAAAAATAAAGAATGGGTTCCGAGTGAATTCATCCCTTATGAGTACCTAAGAAAAATCATGGCAAAAGGTAGTAATGGATGCAATAAAAGAGTGGTTCCCAACTAATCCTAAGGTCCATACACTAGTAAATGATTTATATAAACGCTATCCTAAAGGGTTTTATGTTAACGCAGAAAAGAAAATGAAAAATGCAAAAGGCGCGGCTAAGTATATAGGTAGATACCTTGCTAGACCAGCAATTGCAGAGTATAGAATTGAATCTTATGATGGAGAAACGATTCGATTTTGGTATGAAGATCATCAAACTGGTAAGAAGGTAAATGTGGCATGGCCTATTTTTCGATTTCTTTTTGAGTTACTACAACATATTCCTCCCAAGCATTTTCGAATGGTTGGGCGTTTTGGGTTGTATAGCAGAAAATCACATAAGAAAACGAATCAAATCCTATCACTTTATGCTTATGTAAGAACTCGTCAGCTCTCTTTGTTGGTAGAAAAGAAGAAAAGAAAGAAAACCTATCGCCAAAGAATGATTGATGCGTTTGAAAGAGATCCTTTTATATGTCCTCATTGCCATCGCGAGATGGATTTAACAGAAATTTGGCATGCGGATCATGGATTTATTTTTCATTATATGCAAGGGGTGAAGTGTATTAAATTTAGGAGGGAAGAAGATGTCATCAAAAAAAGAGCAGGATAATACGATAAATGACCCTTTTTTGAGATGGCTTGAAGAAGGGGAAGACCCGTTTGGATTACATGAAGATCAAGAAGATGATGTGATTATTTTTAAGTGTTTAGATTGTAAAAAGACAGATGAAGTACCTGATTTTGTAGTAGGTGATTTCTCTGTTGATTTAAAAGAAGGAGAGAAAGTTGAAATTGAATGTCCTTATTGTAGTGGAACTATGCATGAAGCGAGTGACGTCCCAAGTAAATAGTACTTAACTTGGGACGTGCGAAAGTCGCGTTAGCGATTTTGTTCTTATGGTTTAGATGGTTAGATAACGGTAAATGGGTTTTATCTACTATTTTTTTGTTTTACCTGGTCCATCTAAACTAACTTTTCGTTCTAAAATTCCTAGAAAGTTCCATCTATATTGATATAGTAAATAGCCAAGTGTTAGAACGAGAACAATTGCGAGGAGTAATAAGGAACGGTCTAAAAATAGATGAAGTAAAAAAATATTAGCAATAATAGGTGAAAGAACGGCTAACGATAACGGCACGAAGCGATTGATTAACAGGAGTATCCCACAAATCACTTCCAACGTTTTTTCAAAAACTAAGAGATACTGAAATTCAAACAGAGCCATGGCCTCCGGACTGGTTGCAATAAAAGGATCCAATCCAAAAATAACAAAATACCCATTTATTCCTGCACCGAGAAAAATAATACCTAAAAAGATTCTTGCAGCAGTTGGTAAAAATCGAGACATATATGCACCTCCATTCTGTGCTATTATATCACTTTTTGGGAGAAACTGGATAGATTCTGAAACAGAATCTTAAAACCAGAACCACCCGGGCTAAGTAAAGATGGATTTGGCACTTGTACCTGTGGGTGAAAGCGTGCATCCTTCGCTACAATCAACAATAAAATATAACAGAGCCTTAAGATTTAGCCAATTATTCCATATCTCAAATGATTATTCATCTGGGGTAGGAATAATTGGCTTTTTGTTTACTAATATGTCACGTTGTGATATAGTCGAGATAAGACATATCTTAATAAAACATAGTTTAATGTGACCTATTGTCCATTGAAGGTAGTGAGGTGAATGTGTTTGGAGGTAGAAAAAGTTTTAAAGACTTATATTCCAATGACAGAAACGGCTTATTATATTCTCCTTTCTCTAAATGAACCGAGGCATGGCTACGGAATTGTAAAACATGTGGGGAAGATTACAGGAAATCGAATCCAATTGGGCTCAGGGACGGTATACGGGACGTTAACGAAGATGCAACGGGATGGAGTGATAACTGTCTATGCAGATGAACGGAGAAAAACCATCTATGAAATTACTTCGGTGGGGAGGAAATTGATTCTTGCAGAAATAACTAGGTTGAAGGAACTGTATGAGAATGGAAAGATGTTCGAGGGGGAATTTGATGTATAAAAAAATAATCAAGCCATTATGGAGTTTTGACGTACAAAAAACAGAAAAATGGCTTTCCCGTATGTCGGAGAGTGGCTACCACTTCGTTGAATTGAAACGGAAGAGACGAATTTTTGTTTTTAAAAAAGGAAGTCCCCAAAAGATCACTTATAAAATTGGCTATGATAAAGCTCAAGGACAACTATTACCCCGTGCTTTAGTGGAAGATGGATGGAATAAAATCTTCCGAAGTAAACATTGGTACGTAATGGCAAATGATACTCCTGTAAATCAATTAAAGACTAGTGTTGTTAGGGAAGGTATTGTTAACCGAAACAAAAAGATATTTTACGTCTACAGTGGGGTATTAATTTACTTATCAATCGTTGTCCTTAATTTTTTCATCAATTATATGTCTCTGCAAAGGTTTCCACCACATATTAGGGAAGAAATAAGGAATTTGGAAGGAACAGCTTCTGATAGCCCCTATTGGTTTATCACGTATTCGGGAGTGGCAGTAGCGATAATGCTTGCTATTCTTTCCATTTATTCCATCGCTAAAATAAGTCAGACAAATAAGGATCTTAACGAAGAGGATAACAATTGGGTAAAACCGGAAGAGGATGTCGTGGAAGGGGAAAAGCAGCTTTCCATGGAAGAAGAAGCAGAGCTGAAACGGCAAGGGAAGTTAATTGTTAAAAGAAAACTTGCATGGATGTATGCTCCTGATAAGCTGGAAAAATGGCTGGAAAACATGGAGGACCAAGGCTATAACTTGTATCGAGTGAGTTGGTCAGGAATTGGATTTTACTTTAAAGTTGGGCATCCAAGAAAAATTAGTTATTGTACAGACTTTCAGGGGATAGCCAAAGAGACGTTGATGGCAATGCACAAAGAGATGGGATGGAGTTGGGTTTATTCTTCCTACACAGGATTACAAAAATGGACAATTTGGTCTCAAGAGTATAGGGAAGGGGAAGAAAAACCACAATTATTCAGTGACCATGAAACGAAACGGAAGCATGCAAAGAAAATTGCCGTGACATATTCAGCGATGTTTATCCCCCTTGTATTGATCTACCTGCATTTCATTTGGAGCCATATAACCATTGCCAGTGATAGTGATTATCTATCGGTCAGTTGGTTTAATGTTTTTCTATTCGCAGTACTAATCGGTATATTTGGTTCCTTTTCCACCAGATCTTGGCTCTTTTATAGACGACTTCGGAAATCATAAAAAGATCTTATTTACTGGTAATAAGAATAGCTCAATTACCTTCTAGGGAATGATAAGGAAGTAATGAAGTCATTTGCGGAAACCTACTTTACGGAAGGAAAGGGATATTTTATGGTTAATCAAGATTTCGATAAGTTTATAAATGAACAAGAAAAACACAAGTCATCATATTTAAAAGGAGCCAACACAAAAAAGGGACGAAAAGATCAAGGATTAAACCGTGGAACAGATACTTCTGTAGGTGCAGAAGGACGAGATATCTTAAAGAATTAAAAGTGGCAAAGGTAGCAAAGAAGGAATTGGCAGTGTACCAATCCTTCTTTTTGTTTTTTTATGAAAAAAAAGATAAGATGTCCATGTAGACTTGCACATTAAATCTAAAAGTGGAACGATTTGGAGAGGATGTCATGAGGGTTTTAATTGCATTAAACCATGAACTCCTAAGGTATGGATTAATCCAATTACTAAAAGATATACAACCGATGGAATACATGGTTACAGCTCCAACTGTCGAAGAACTGATTGAAGCCATAAAGAAGTATGATTTTGACCTTATTGTTTTGGATGTGACCATGATGGGAAGAGGGGAAAGGAGGAATGTCCTATTACTGCAGGATATGCCCCGATCCGCTAAAATTGTGTTAATGATTAATAATACTCTTTCAGAACAGAATATTAGTGACTTCATCAACACCCATGAAATCATGGGTGTATTTCATGAACACTCTCCTCTGGAGGACTTAATGGGCTTTTTTCAACGTGTCCTAAATGGGGAACGAGTACATTTAGTCGGTGCTCAAAGGGAAGAATCTTCTTTCAAAAGAGAAAGAACGGAAGACATCTTGTCAAAGCGGGAAGAGGAAGTATTATATATGAAAGTCCAAGGCTATACTGTGAAAGAAACAGCAGAATTATTGCGCATTTCCGAGAAAACGGTGGAGAACCACCGGAGGAATATACGGAAAAAACTTGAGATCCATAAAAACAGTGAATGGATTGAGTGGGGGAAAAAACTTGGAATGATTTAGTATTCCAGTAAATGTCATAATATTGACACGAATTCATTTAATTGTAACCGCGATTATTTTATAAAATTATCCTATAAACACTGCCTATGTAGTGTTTAATCTCGAACATTATTGTAGTTAGGAGAATGTGACGCTGATGAAGCAACTTAAAGAGATGGCCCGTTCTCAGAAGAAGCGGATGTATTCCCTTCTTTTTTTATCTGTTTTAACGGGGGTTGTGATCATTGCACAAGCCTATTTCATTGTTTCCATCGTTGATACGGTATTTTTAAATAGGGGATCATTTCAGGAAATCGTCCCACAGTTACTAGGATTAATTATCGTGTTATCTTCAAGAGCCTTGTTTGCCTTCCTGAACGGTAAAATTGGTATTAAAATGGCTGAAAAAGCGAAGGGTGATCTTCGAATGTCTCTGGTGGAGAAATATAGAAGGAATCCTATTCAAGCCTCCATTCAAGGCCAATCTGGAGAAAAAGTAAGTGTGATGATGGATTCCATTGATGAAATTGACAGTTATTTTAGTAAGTATTTTCCTCAGATGATTCAAACGAGTATCGTACCAATAATGATTTTAGTAGCAGTATTTTATTATAACTGGGTTTCAGGGCTGATCATGTTAGTTACTGCTCCGTTTATTCCTATTTTTATGATTCTCATTGGAGGAGCAACCCAAAAAAAATCAGAGGAACAAATGGAAAAACTAGCAGTTTTTTCAGGACGTTTTCTCGATGTTTTACAAGGGTTAACCACATTAAAACTCTTTGGCAAGGCAAAGGAAAAACAGGATGTCATCAGGGATAGCAGTATTGATTACCGAGATGCCACGATGGATGTGTTAAAGATAGCCTTTTTATCTTCTTTAGCTTTAGAATTTATCTCCATGTTGAGCATCGGCCTTATTGCCCTTGAAGTGGGTCTGCGGCTAGTTATATATGGGCACCTTTCTTTTTTCATCGCTTTCTTTGTCCTTATTTTAGCACCGGAGTTTTACAATTCCTTAAAGGAGTTAGGTAGTGCCTTTCATTCCGGAAGGGGAAGTATGGGAGCTGCTAGGCGTGTATATCAAGAGTTAGAAGAAGAAGAACAAGGTATCCAGTGGGGAAACCATCGTCTGAATATGGTTTCTAGTCCCCCTGCTATCACCCTTGCTAATGTAAACTTTGCTTATGGAGAAGGACAATTTTCACTAAACCATATCACAGGGGAGATCCCCTCTTTTTCACAAGTGGCTATCGTTGGCCGGAGCGGCTCCGGGAAATCCACATTATTGAATCTCTTATCAGGAATCATTGCCCCTTCTGCTGGAAGTGTTTATGTGAATGGTCTTCCATTATCAGAGTATAAAGAAGAGGATTGGTTTAATCATTTGAGTTATATTTCACAGAACCCTTATCTTTTTTCTGGTACCATTTTTGATAATATCGCCATTGGTGTTCATGGAAATGTTTTGAGAGAAGAGGTCATCAAGGCAGCAGAAAAGGCTGGGATTGGAGACATGATTCAATCACTGGAAACAGGATATAACACCATAATAGGGGAAGGGGGAAGGGGGCTGTCTGGAGGAGAAAAACAGAGGATCGCTTTGGCAAGGGCATTTTTGAAAAAACCAACAATCGTCCTCTTCGATGAACCTACCGTGGGTCTGGACTTGAAGACAGAACGGATCTTGAAAACATCGATGGAAGAATTGAGTGAAACGTCAACGGTTATTACTGTTGCCCACCGTCTCCATACGATAAAAAATGCAGATCAGATATTTTTCTTGAATGAAGGGAATCTTTTGGCCAAAGGAACGCATGGGGAATTACTTGCAGAAGTTCCTGAATATAGAAGGATGGTTTCTCTTCAGCAAGGGGGAGATGCAGGATGAACGATTTAAGAAGGATTGTCACTTTAATGCTCGTGGAAAAAAAGGATATTTTATTGTCCATTCTCCTCGGGTTTCTAGCAGGGATTGCAGCTGTAGGTCTTTTTGCGAACAGCGGATATTTAATTTCTAAGGCAGCGATTACTCCGCCCCTTTATGTTTTGACAATCAGTATCGCCATGTTGAAATTTTTCAGTTTTACAAGGGCATTAAGCCGGTATGGGGAGCGTTTCTTTTCTCACCGTGCCACTTTTACCATACTAAGTAACTTAAGAGTTCATTTTTTTGAAAAATTAGAACCATTAGCCCCGAAGATTTTTCAATCGTATCGAAGTGGAGATTTATTATCCCGAATTGTTGGGGATGTGGAAAGCCTTCAGAATTTTTTCTTAAGAGTTTATTATCCGCCAATCGTAATGGTCATCGTTTTCCTTAGTACGATATTTTTCACGTCATTTTTCTCTATGGCAGTGGCAGTGGTGTTAATGGTTGGCTTACTTCTTACGGGATTCTTCATTCCATTAGCCTTTGCGTGGAGACAAGAACGCTTGGTCATCCAATTAAGGGAAAGACGTGCAGGGTTATCAACAGAGACGACAGAATTCCTTTATGGTTTTCGTGATTTGAAGCTCCATCAAAAGCTTAGTGTTAAAGAAAGGGAATTGGTGGAGGCATCGAATGCTTATTTAAAAGAGCAGGATAAAGATAGTGTCCAGCAGTTGTTCAGTCAGTCATTCAATCAATTGATCAGTTTGGCAGTTTCCTGGTTTATTTTAGGAATGGGAGCCTACTTTGTGGCGGAAGGCCAGCTTGATGGGGTATTTTTAGCGATGCTCGTCATGATCGCTTTAACAGTCTTTGAAAATGCCACACCAATGGCTGCTTTTCCGAGCCATTTCGAAGATAGCAAAAGGGCTTCGAAAAGGCTTTTTTCCGTGGTGGATAAGGATAAAAAGAATAGAGACCCCATTTGTCAGGTACCGTTAAAAAGATTGGATCCTTCATCACCATTATCGATTAAGATGGAACGTGTTACCTTTCACTATCCAGATGAAACCAGGCCCACATTAAAGGAAGTATCGTTAACGATTCCAGCAGGTACAAAAACAGCCATTGTTGGCCCAAGTGGCAGTGGAAAATCCACATTACTTCAATTAATCTTGAAAGTATATGAAAGGGTATCAGGGGAAATTCAATTAGGTAATACTCCGATTGAACAGTTGGATGAGAAAAGTATTTGGAATTGTACAAATGTCATTTTGCAGAGTAATCACTTTTTCTATGGAACCATTCGTGAAAATCTTCAACTTGCCAGGGACGGTTTGTTGGATGAAGAGATGGTTATAGCATTGTCAAAAGTAAAACTGGAGCGTTTTTCATTAGATGATCTCGTTTTAGAAAAGGGTGAGAATTTATCAGGCGGGGAAAAACAAAGACTTGCAATAGCCCGTGCGTTGTTAAAGGGGTCCCGATTATGGTTAATGGATGAACCAACTTCTTCGGTGGATTCCCTTACAGAACAGGTGATTTACAACAATTTGTTCCATAACGACCAAGGAGATACGTTCATTTTGGTCAGCCACAGATTAACAGGACTGGAGAAAATGGATCAAATTATTGTAATGGAAGACGGAAAGATTGTGGAATCGGGCACTTTTGATAAACTGATGGAAAAGAAAGGTTACTTTTATGAGTTGAAAGAAATAGAAGCTAGTGTATTTTAAAGTCTTATTCTAATGTATGGCATCCAAACAAGGAAAAAAGACTGCCGCTAGTAATCAAATCACTCTGCCGGGCAGTCTTTTATATCCATTTAATCATTAACAAGTTTTCTGTTTTGGTTATCTCCTTCTCCATCCGTCTCCTCTGCAATAAAAGCAGGAGTTTTGCCGTAGGTTGCCCACAGGAACACGAGGGCAATACAGGCAACTAGGACAAGGAGCGGGGCTATCATAATTAGAAACCAAGTTAGATTCAATTCAATTCTCTCCTTCCAAATAATCAATCTGTCTTTATTCAAAGCACTTTTACTAAAAACAGTTCAAGAATTCTAATTGATCCTGCAGAATATAGGAATGACTGTCAAGGCTACCTTTTCACAGATTCTATTTTTTCCCCTCCACGTAATCGGCATCAAACAGGAATAACCGCATGAGCAAGTACAAGGATGGGATCAAGAGCAGGAGACCGGCGATGAAGGCGATAATGAGTGCGATCGCCATGGATTCATTCGTAAATCCGTCGTAAATGGTCAAGTATGGATACAGTAAATATGGCAGATGGGATGCTCCGTAGCCGAAGAAGGCGGCGAAATACTGTATCATGACCATCACAAAAGCTGTTCCATAGTTTCGGCGGTTCCAGATAAGATAGGTGGCAATGATGAACGCCACGAAGGAAATGGCGAATACCCACCATATATCCATCATGTTTTGAAAGTGTCCTAAATTTCGTTTACTTAACAGGAAGAACACAATCACACCCATGCCAATAGAAGGGAACGACCAAATTAACGCGTATTTTCTTAATAATTCTAAGGCATTGCTGTCTTTAGCTCTCGAAGCGTAATAGGTCAAAAAACTGGCAGAGATAAATAAAACACTGACGATTGCCAGGATGACAACCCCCCAAGAGTAGAGACTTCCGAATAATTCTCCATATTGGAGGCGAACATTCCCATCTTCCACCACTACGTATCCTCCCTCTGATATGGTTAATACCGTGGTGAGGGAAGCGGGAATTAATAGTCCTGTTGCTCCGTACAAAAAGTTATAGAGACCACTTTCTTTTGCACCATAAGTGGCAAAGGCATAATACGATCCACGGATGGCAAGCAAGATGATCGCCACGCTCCCTGGAACAAGGAGGGCAGTGCCGTAATAATAAGCAGTATCGGGAAAGAAGCCAACGATCCCGATGAAAAAGAAGACGAGAAAAACGTTTGTTACTTCCCATACAGGGGAGAGGTACCGCTGAATGATGTTGTGAATTAGATGATTTTTTTTCGTCCGTTTCGTATAGTAGCTAAAGAATCCGGCACCGAAGTCGACGGATGCCACAATGAGGTATCCGTATAAGAAAGTCCATAATACGGTAATACCAACCACTTCATAGTTCAAGGTCATCTCCTGACCCTCCTTTTAGTTTGCTTTACGGTTTCCAGAGTGGGTGATTCCCCGTTCTTCCAGTTCGTGCTCCACCGGGTTGTTTTTAAACATTCGACGGAGGACTTTTACACATGTTACTCCAAGAACTAAATATAAAATGGCAAATACGACAAGCATAATATCCACGTGTTGAGAGGTGGTTGCTCCTTCTGCAACTGTCATGACCTGGTTTAGGATCCACGGTTGACGGCCAACTTCTGTGAAAAACCAGCCTGACTGGATGGCCAGCATGGATAGTGGTCCACCAGCAAATACAGCCCACAAAAGGGGACGGTTAAAGGCATTCCATTTTTTCATCCAATTCATTACTACAAATAGTATTGAAATGGCAGCAAGATACATTCCGATAAATACCATTACGTCAAAGGCGTAATGAATCCATAACGGAGGTAGTTCTTCTTCTGGAAAATCGTTCAGTCCCACGACGACTGTGTCAGGCGTTCCCCCTGCTAAGATACTGAGGGCATATGGTATTTTAATCGCTCCCCGCACTTCATTATCCTCTGTGAGAATTCCTCCTAAAATTAATGCTGCTTCCCTTTCTGTTTCAAAGTGCCACTCTGCTGCCGCCAATTTCTCTGGCTGATACTCGTGGAGATACTTTCCTGATAAATCTCCAATGACTGCTGTTCCGATAGCAAAAATGGCCGCAGATAACATAGTCAAATGAAGTACTTTTTTATGGTAGACATGATTTTTTCCTTTTAATAGATTAATAGCTGCAATGGCTCCTAAAATAAACGACGACGTTAAATAACAGGTAATGATAACGTGAGAGATTTTTGTGGGAGTTGCAGGATTAAACATGGCTGAGAGTGGGCTCACATCTGTTAATATCCCATTTACTAATTCAAAACCTTGTGGAGCGTTCATAAACGCGTTCACTGTTGATATAAAGAAGGCACTTGCTGTGGCTCCTATCACGATTGGGATGACTAGTAGGAAGTGCTTTAGCTTACTTTTAAAACGGTCCCAAGTATAAAGGTAAATTCCAAGGAAGATCGCCTCAAAGAAAAAGGCAAATGTTTCCATGAACATGGGTAGGCCAATCGTGTGACCGGCAGCTTGCATGAAGTTGGGCCACAGTAAACTAAGTTGCAGTCCGATGGCGGTACCCGTTACTACCCCGACTGCCACAGTGACTACAAACCCCCTGGCCCAGCGTCTAGCCATGAGGGTGTAGTGGGGATCGTTCCTCTTAATCCCCATCCATTCCGCTATGGCAATCATCAGTGGGATCCCGACCCCGATGGTGGCAAAGATAACATGAAATGCTAAGGTAAGTGCAGTCAGGATTCGACTGTACAGGACCGGATCGTATTCTAAGAACATGGTCGTTCTCCTCCAATTCAGAGATTGTAATATTTTTCACAAATTAAAGTGCGAGCAAATATGTGCTCCAGACAGGTAAAGTCAGTTCCAGTGAGTATCCATTTAACACTATGTATATAGTAATAATTATATTGTCATTTTTTTATAGGTGATTTCCCTCATCTTTTGTGAATTTGTGAGCAAAATATGAACATAAAGTGTACATTTTGTGAATTCATTCTATTTTGTTTTAATGAGGCTTCAAAAAAATATTTATTTCCCTTTTATATACAACACCAACCTGTTGTGATAAAAGTGTTAAAGTGTCCACATTCCCACTTCACTTCAAACACAAATCAGGTATTTTCTATTAGTACCACGAATTTATACCGTGTAAACTGGAACTTTCTAATGGTGAATTCGTATAGGAAGAAACAGAAGTAGTGGGGGCACCGAAACGTGGATATCTTGGAATTTATCGTATAAAACTATTGGGATTGACTGGGGGAGAAAATGTTGAAAATAATAAGCACGAAAGATTATCAGGTGATTTTGAAGTTAAATAAAAGTGTCCATGACTTACACGTTCAACTGTATCCGGAACACTTTAAACAATACGATGAAACGGTTATAGGTGGGTTCTTCCAAAGTATCATTAATAATCCTCAGTTTTTATTTTTGCTCGTGGAAGATGAAGGAGAGTATCGGGGGTATGCATGGGTGGAGTACAAAGATTATCCTGAATCCCCCTTCACGAAATCCCGTCAATCAATCTACGTTCATCATCTGAATATTCTAGAATCCCATAAGGGGAAAGGGTATGGTTCCCATTTAATGAATGCTATTTATGAGATTGCTAGGAAAAATGGGAGAACAAAAGTGGAATTAGATTATTGGGTTGGGAATGGGGCAGCAGAAAAATTTTACGAAAAAGAAGGGTTCCAGAGTTATCGTGAATACGTCTTTAAAGATTTGGCTATGTTAAAGGCTAATGTTGATTTCTTAAAAGTATGATTTTTAGCGAAATTTACGACACTCCTGCGGGAAAAGCGAGTTCAGGGGAGACCCC
>NZ_JAHQCS010000181.1 GCF_019042215.1 Evansella tamaricis
AAATTCTCGAACTGTGGATAAGTTTTAGTTTAAAATATTGTTATGGGAGGTGAAGTCATGGTAAAGCACGGTAGCGGAGTGATAAAAAAGATACTTAAGGATCACTTCGATGGTTTTTGGAGACTTCATCATGATCGCTTCCCTAAAGAGTATCAAGGTGATGTTCAGGAGGCCGTTGAAAAAGCAATAAAGTGTGGCACAACTGACATTGGTTTTGCGAAATATGAATGTTTAGGATGTGAAGGAGAACCTAAACCAGTCTTCGTAGGTTTTACGTGCAAAAGTCGATTCTGTCATAGATGTGGTAAAAAATATACCGATGATTGGTCAGATAAACAAGAAGAAATGATTTTTGATGTTCCACATCGTCATATGGTGTTTACGATTCCGAAGGAGATAAGATCAGTATTTTTTTTAGATCGTAAAAAGTTAAATGAATTGAGTAAACAAGTGGCAGAAGTCTTTCATTTTTACTATCAAAGAAAAAGTAAGAAACGCGACTTAAAAGTGGGTATTATAACCGTCATTCATACATTTGGACGAGATTTAAAATGGAATCCTCATATACATGCCTTAGTAACAGAAGGCGCTCTTGATAAAAATAAAGAATGGGTTCCGAGTGAATTCATCCCTTATGAGTACCTAAGAAAAATCATGGCAAAAGGTAGTAATGGATGCAATAAAAGAGTGGTTCCCAACTAATCCTAAGGTCCATACACTAGTAAATGATTTATATAAACGCTATCCTAAAGGGTTTTATGTTAACGCAGAAAAGAAAATGAAAAATGCAAAAGGCGCGGCTAAGTATATAGGTAGATACCTTGCTAGACCAGCAATTGCAGAGTATAGAATTGAATCTTATGATGGAGAAACGATTCGATTTTGGTATGAAGATCATCAAACTGGTAAGAAGGTAAATGTGGCATGGCCTATTTTTCGATTTCTTTTTGAGTTACTACAACATATTCCTCCCAAGCATTTTCGAATGGTTGGGCGTTTTGGGTTGTATAGCAGAAAATCACATAAGAAAACGAATCAAATCCTATCACTTTATGCTTATGTAAGAACTCGTCAGCTCTCTTTGTTGGTAGAAAAGAAGAAAAGAAAGAAAACCTATCGCCAAAGAATGATTGATGCGTTTGAAAGAGATCCTTTTATATGTCCTCATTGCCATCGCGAGATGGATTTAACAGAAATTTGGCATGCGGATCATGGATTTATTTTTCATTATATGCAAGGGGTGAAGTGTATTAAATTTAGGAGGGAAGAAGATGTCATCAAAAAAAGAGCAGGATAATACGATAAATGACCCTTTTTTGAGATGGCTTGAAGAAGGGGAAGACCCGTTTGGATTACATGAAGATCAAGAAGATGATGTGATTATTTTTAAGTGTTTAGATTGTAAAAAGACAGATGAAGTACCTGATTTTGTAGTAGGTGATTTCTCTGTTGATTTAAAAGAAGGAGAGAAAGTTGAAATTGAATGTCCTTATTGTAGTGGAACTATGCATGAAGCGAGTGACGTCCCAAGTAAATAGTACTTAACTTGGGACGTGCGAAAGTCGCGTTAGCGATTTTGTTCTTGGGCAAGTTTTAAATGAAAAACTCTTTTTCCTTTCAATTCGTCATCAATATGAACTTCTACAGAGTATTCACCAACTTCTGTTAATGGGTCACCAGCATCCAGGATTGTCAGAGTAACCATATTTGAGGAGAAGATATGGTAGGATCTTTCCCATATTTTTTCCCACTCTAATTCATCTGAATCCCTAAAGTAAAGTACTACATAAAGGGAACTATCCCCCACATCCTCCGTACCGTGATACAGAAGGGATATTTCAGAACTAGTATATTTCTCAAAAACGAAGTCATCCTCTTGATTTATGGTACTATATACTCCTTTGTCACCATCAAAGACATAAACTCCGTAAGGTATGGCACTTTCAAACTCCCAGGAATAAATCCATTGGAACGGGAGGAGGAAAACGAGAAAAAATACAATTGGTGTAATGATTGCACTAATCAAAGACCGCCCCGGCTTGTGAAATAGTGGCACAGCTGTCTTTCGCTTGTGTTTGTCATCTAATTGTTGTTGAATGTGACGGGCAAAGATGGCATTACCTTTCCATCCAAAAAAAAGTGATATAAGAACGGGCCATATATAATTCCAAAGAAACAGACTTTCCAAATCGAAAGGGGTATAATTAGTAAACAAGGGAGATATTGACTGAACAATGCCCCCAGTAAGTAAAATAAGAAAATAGATTAATACCCATCCATACATATGTCGGTAAG
Organism: Evansella tamaricis; assembly: GCF_019042215.1. GTDB lineage: Bacteria > Bacillota > Bacilli > Bacillales > Salisediminibacteriaceae > Evansella > Evansella tamaricis. Next base: position 2,296 of record NZ_JAHQCS010000181.1, read on the forward strand.
AAAGCCAAAAGGGACCAAGGCAAAAAGCTGCCCAGTTCCAACCTGAAAACTGCAAAGGCTGTTTGCTATTTTGCCAGCGGGACAAATAATAGTCAGTGTTCTCTTCAATCTGCTGGATACAATTATGTATATAGGTAGAATCATTTTTTATTCTAGAAGAAAATGTTTTGTTCATGATCGTTCCTTTCTTTTTTGCTTTTTCATAAGACTTTGTTAAAGGCTTAGGTTGAAATTAAAATGAAAGTACGAAACGTTTATGGATTAGGAAGTGACATTATGTCGTTTTCTATAAATCGTTTTACTATTTACTAGCCTATTATAAAGGAGAGACTTCGATACCATGAGAAATTGCAGAAATTTGAAGCAAATAACATTTTTTATCCTTTCCTCGATAATAGTAAGTTTTATTGCAGCTTGTCAAACGGAAGACTCTTTGGAGCAAAATGAAATACTATCTGAGTATATCCACATGGATTTCGGATATTCCTCTTTTTCCTATCCACAAACGTGGGATGTAGTCTCTATAGCCAAGGATGTATACTTGCGATATCAGGACTGGGAGAATCCTGAAAACCATCGATACTCTCAAGTCCCATACCGGTATAAATTTGATTTTGGTAAAAAAGCACCTGAAAATGAAGTGGGTGAAAAGCAAATAGAAGATTTTAATGACCAGCAAGCATTGCAAGGGGAAACCTATCGTCAACTCTACTATCACACATACTTTCAACATTATGCCACACTTGAAATCAGTAAAAATGGCTTTACAAGGCTAATATCTAATGATGAGCATATGGAAGAGTGGAATATCAATGGAGAAGAATTCCGTGTCCTACGGCAGGGGAATGAATGGATTATAAACTGGTATAAGAATGGTGCTTACTTTGACCTTATTATTCTGGGGGAAGCTGGTATCACGACTGATGAACAGTCTAAAGAACTAATAGAAACTCTTTTTTTGCATTAATTACTTTAGTAGTAGACTATTTGCAGTTGGATGAAATAGATATTTTTCAGGAGACCCCACAAAAAAGTGTTGAAAAGTTAATAGGGATGAAACAAAAAACTAAAAAAATGCCCCAAAATAATATATTGGAACATTCTTTTATCGTATTAAAAAGTGTCCAAGTAAAGGAACATGTTATGGTCCCCTAACATGTTATTTCCCTGATAAGGGGGATACCAGATAAATAAGAAAGTAATCAGTACTAAGTAAAGAAGGGTTAAGATGTGGAGAATGGTTAGTTTCCATTTGGCGGTACTATCCCTTCTTTTCCAATAATGAATACTCCAAAATCCGGCGAGTCCTGATAATAATAAAAGGAATAACAGGAGGATTCTCACTTCCGGTATGGGCAGCATTTCTGCTGTCATAGCACCCATTAACCCAGCCATCCCCCCAGTAAATATTCCTTCGATGATCCCAAGGGTTCCGTGTGGCCAACCTAGAATAAATCCTAAAAGAACAGCGGCAAGGACACTTAGTATAACGGAAGCGAAAAACTGTCCTTGATATAATCCCCCTAAAAAAACTCCCGCTGTTATTCCTAGGATCATAGAGGAACCCATAGTCAGCATCATTTTTTCCATTCCTGATCGTTCTTTCCCGCTTCCCTTCACTGCCAAATAATATAGACATAAAGGGATTACTATGAAAACACTATAAAAAAGCATCGTTTTCCCCCAATGTTAAAATTGACTAGAAAAAAGACAGGCCTATAGTTTAACGTATTCACCAAATGATTGGAATAGAAGTAAAAATACACTTGATATAGTCGTATGACAGTCAAGTTCTAGTATAATTTAAAATACTACGAATCGTACAAAAGGCTGGAGAGGATAATTATGGTTATCGTGCATGTGGATAAAAGGGAAAAAAAATATATTATTCATGAAGATAAAAACTGCCAAAACATTAAAAAAGGGAAGGGAAAAGTAGACGATGAGATACTAAATCATAACTGGATAAAATGTAAAGATATTCAGCTTGCGAAATATATGTATTTATTGGAATATGAAGATTATTCTCTCAGTCATCATTGTTATTTACAGCAAGAAAAAACGTATGGGGAAACAGATGTTCCTTTTAACGACTATACTAGACACCATCAAACCGTTTTGGGACCTGTTGGAAAAAGGGTACATATCTCTTCTTTACCAAAATGGCTAAGGGTCTTTTATTATTTTGTTTTTATCGTTATCCTCGTTGGAATCATAATTATTATTATTTATTCTTGATAAACATCAACCTAATATAAAGCTAAAACTTTGGCAAAAGAGTCGATATGCTATCCGCTAGTAGTTTAGACAGTACAAATGATAATTGCATCACGGATGCAAGGTAAAGAAAAAAACAAGCTTTGAGCTTGTTTTTTAGTTATATATCCAATAGAATTTCCTTCTTTGAAGTAGAGGAATCAGCAATTAAATAGTTGGATTGCCCTAAATATAATGGAAGCTGTAAATTCATAAGGTTTGGAAGCATGCCATCGAATTTCGTGTTATCTTGATGAAAACGTTTAATACTGCCCACAATCCAATCATGGTCACCGTAACTCTGCAAATCAATAACTTCACATTCATAGGCTACATAGGCATTCTCTAAAATTGGAGAGTTGATAACTTCTCCAGTTTTCCATGAGATGTCCATTCTTTTGAACTTGTCACCATCAGATCCAGATAATTTACCTGCCCCTTCAATAATATGGGCATATTCTGCAGGGAGAAAATTAATGGCAAATGAATTACTCTCTTTGATGAGGTGGTGTGTAAAACGTTCTTTTGCTACAGCAACTCCGTATAGTGGTGGATTATAAGATATATAGGAGTGCCAACCAGCTGCCATTATCTTTTGAACATCTCCATGTTTTGCTGTCACTAAAGCGATTAATCCTGGATAACAGTGTAATACCGTTTCATCTGTACTTTTTAGCATTGGTTATACTCCCTTCCTGAAAAAATGTGTTTTCACAATTATAATCGAAATCAAAAGTGATGCCTATCCCTGTCATAAGAATGTCACATATAGATAGTAAATTTCAAAAAAAACACCACCAAATCTTTGGTAGTGTTTTGCTCTTCTTTTATTCTGCCAGAGAGTAATCCTCTGGATTTTTTGCCTCAATTGGTTCGGAAACATCCATATGGCCTAAGAAGTTCTCTGGTACTTCCCCTTCCACAAGTATTTGCGTTTTGCCATAACCAAATTGATGGGCAAGCATGGCGATTTGCTCCACTAACATAAGTTCTCCATAAGAACCAAGATTAGCATCCAGGATATGGGGGTTAAAGGAAACAAAAGCAGTATCTTCTTCAAACGTCACTGACTGAACTATGGTAGTCTCAGGCACAAGACTAACAAGGTTCTCTTTTGTTGGACCTGATAGCCAAAGTTCGTAAACTGTCATTGCACCAGTTTCATCTTTAGGTACGGATAGATCAGTAGTGACACGGAAGATTTCCATTAAATCTTTGTCTGCAAAGTAAAGCTCTACATTAGACACAGTAGCAATTTCCTCATCTGTTCCAGTGTCTTCCTCTGTTCCCTCATCATCTGCCGGTTGACTTTCTTCCGCTTCGGATACTTCTTCCTCATTATGGTCACTGTCGTTTTGCTCTTCCACTTCCGTTCCATTTGTCGCATCATCCTCACCGGAAGTGATATCCGATTCCCCTTGTCCACAAGCTGCAAGGAATAATAATGTACATAAGCTTAGTAAGACCCATTTTAGTTTAATCATAACAATCCCCTTTCTATGTTGTTATACATATCATTAGTCGGTAAAATAGTTAACATGTTACAAGGATAGCACAAAAAAACCTATTGTATTACAAAAAACGAAAAGATTGTCGAATGTCCTAGATATTAGATACTTTAGGAGTTCTTACAGTCGAAATATGATAAGGTAATCTTATGGAAAATTAGATTTAAGGTAAAAGGTATTTAATGGAGGCACTATGGGTAACAAAGGGGAAAAATCTATCATCGAAATAATCTATGAGATGATCATGTTTGTCTTGGCTTTTGTTGCAGTCGCAACGATTTGGTACGGGACACAATATGATTCGGTAATTGTTTGGGGAACATGGGTGATATTTTTTTTAGATTTTTTATACCGCTTTTTTACGACAACGAATAAGATGAAATTTCTTCGTTCTAATCCGTTTATGATCATAGCCATTATTCCCCTAGATTCAATTTTTCAGTTAGCTAGGGTAGCGAGATTACTACACTTCTTAAGGCTAAAGGTCATTACACAATATTATACAAAACCAATTATTAAAAAACTTGAGAAACAAAGGTTTTCGTATCTCATTCCAGTTGCCTTTATTGTGGTGTTTATTTGTGTTCTTCCCCTATACTTGCTGGAACAAAGCCTTGAAACTTATTTTGATGCATTTATGGGTGGTATAGCCTCATTAGTGTTTTTTGGGTATACAGCTATTAAGCCACAAACTACATTAGGGACTATTATAATAACATTGCTAACTATCTTAGGGGTCATTATTCACGGTGTAATTATTAGTTCTCTGTTAAAGACCATGTTAGGCTTCCCCTTTGTTAAAAAATATAAAAGTAAACTCATAAAAAATAAAGAGAATAGAATTAAAAAAGCAGAGTAAAAATCAGTATGTACAAGAAAAGCGCAAGCGCCTAGGCTCACGAGCGTAGGGCAGTGGAGGAATGACAACAGAAGTCCACTCTTTGACTTCGGTTGTCACTTCCGAAGTG
>NZ_JAHQCS010000182.1 GCF_019042215.1 Evansella tamaricis
CACTTCGGAAGTGACAACGGAAGTCAAAGAGCGGACTTCTGTTGTCATTCCTCCACTGCCCTACGCTCGTGATCATAGGCGCTTACGCTTTTCTTATTCCCCATTTTCAAAATTTTTCGTAGGGCTGTCTGTTCTCATCAAATGTGAACCCTTCCCCCATGACATCCTGAACGTCTCCCATGGTAACAAAGGCATGGGGGTCCACTTTGGCAATGAGGTTTTTTAAACGGACTACTTCATTTCTTCCGACGACACAATAAAGGACCTCTTTCTCTATTCCTGTATATGTTCCTTTTCCCTTTAAAATAGTAGCTCCCCGATCCATTTGCTTTAAGATGCTTGCAGCAATCTCTGGCCCATGTTCAGAAATGATCATCGCAGCTTTTCCTGAATAAGCGCCTTGTTGCATAAAATCAATCACTTTAGCTGCTACAAAGACTGCAACGAGAGTATACATAGCTTCCTTGTAGTTTAAATAAATGAGTGATGTTGTAATGACACCAGCATCAAATAAAAACATTGTCCTTCCCATACTCCAGCCAAAATACTTAAAGCCTAACTTTGCAATAATATCAACTCCGCCAGTTGTACCACCAAACCGAAAGACAATTCCCAAACCAGTACCAATAAAAACACCTGCAAAAAGTGCCGCTAATGTAAGGTCGTCATAAAGAGGGAGGGAGATAACTGGAAATCTCTGAAAAATCCATAGGAAAACTGAAACAGCAACGGTGCCTATTATCGTGTAAATAAATGCATTTCGACCAAGTACTTTCCATCCTATAATAAAAAGAGGTATATTTAATATTAGGTTTGTATAGGCCGGGTTTATGTCAAAAATAAAATAGAGAATTAAAGTTATTCCTGTAAACCCACCATCTGCAAGATTGTTTTCCATATTAAAGTAAACTAATCCAAAAGACATTATGGCGGTTCCTAATATAATAAAGATGAGATTTTTTATTTTTATATATCCGATCATAGGAATACACCACTTTCTACTATAGTTTTCTCAATTGATTTATTATAATGGAATGGTGACTGTGGATCAAATGAAGTGACAACTTGTAGTAACTAGTAAGAACCCTTAATATTTGTCAAATAAACAAGTTTTCGCTAACATGTACGTGTATAATAACTCCAATCCAATGAGCGACATACTGTGAAAGTGGGGTAAGAAGTTTGAAGACAAGAACAATGCAAGAAATCCAGCAGGAAGTGGATACATATATTAATCAATTTAAAGAAGGCTATTTCACTCCTTTAGCAATGATGGCAAGATTAACGGAAGAGATGGGAGAACTAGCAAGGGAAATCAACCATTACTATGGAGAAAAACCGAAAAAAAATACGGAAGAAGAAAAAACTATCGAACAGGAAATTGGAGACATATTTTTTGTACTTGTCTGCCTTGCAAACTCTTTGGATGTTGATTTGGATGATGCATTTAAATTAGTAATGGACAAGTTTCAAACACGAGATAAAGATCGTTGGACAAAAATCGAAAATATAAAAGGAGAGAGTAATAAATGATCCGTATTACAATTGCTGGCCCCCGTGGAAATATGGGAAGCGAAGCGGTCAAAATGGTAAGTGAAGATGCAACCTTTCAATTAGTAGCAGTGGTAGACATTATCAACAACGGTTTGAAAATGAAAGATGTCAAAGAGATGGCACCATTAGATGTGCCAATTTATGAAGACATGGATCAATGTTTCCGAGAAGTTGAATGTGATGTCCTCATTGATTTAACAGCTCCCGAATCTGGTAAAAAGCATATGATTACGGCATTTGATCATGGGGTTCGACCTGTAGTTGGTACAACTGGTTTTTCAGATCAAGATGTGGAAGAACTAACTCACTTAGCTGCGGATAAGAAAATAGGTGCCATCATTGCTCCTAACTTTGCAATAGGTGCAATATTAATGATGAAATTTTCCCAAATGGCAGCACGTTATATGACTGATGTGGAAATTATTGAACAGCATCATGACAGAAAGTTAGATGCCCCTTCTGGGACGGCAGTAAAAACAGCAAGAATGATTGCAGACGTCCGTGAGAAGAAGAAACAAGGTCATCCTGATGAAACAGAACAAATGAAAGGGGCACGTGGTGCTGATTATGATGGATTGCGAATTCATAGTGTAAGATTACCAGGTTTAGTAGCTCACCAAGAAGTTATTTTCGGTGGAGAAGGACAAACATTAAAAATCCGTCATGATTCCCTTAATCGGGCTTCATTTATGCCTGGTGTCAAGCTTGCATGTGAAACAGTAATGAAGTTAGATGTCCTTGTTTATGGACTAGAACATATTATTGAATAGTTTTTTTTAGGGTAATAGCAACTTATCTAGATTATAAAACGAGGTTTATTCGAGGAGGAACAGAAATTGAATATTGCATTTATAGCACATGACCAAAAGAAAGATGATATAGTGCAGTTCGTTACGGCATACGAAGAAGTTCTGAAAAGTCATACCCTTTTTTCCACAGGTACAACAGGCACACGAATCATGGAAAATACTTCTTTACAAATACATCGATTCCAATCAGGTCCACTTGGTGGAGACCAACAAATAGGGGCTCGTATTGCTGATAACGACATGGATTGTGTGATCTTTTTTAAGGACCCATTAACTGCTCAACCACATGAACCAGATATAACTGCTCTTATTCGTCTCTGTGATGTGTATAGCATTCCCCTAGCCACAAATATGGCTACGGCAGAAATCTTACTCAGAGGACTTGAGAGGGGCGATTTCCAATGGCGTGATGTGGTGAAAGAGCAAAAACAAGGAGAGAAGAATACTTGATGGATAAGTTAGACATTCTCGCAGTGGGAGCCCATCCTGATGACGTGGAAATTGGGATGGGTGGAACCCTTGCAAAATATGCCTTTTATGGGTATAAAACAGGTATCGTAAATTTAACTAAAGCAGAATTATCTTCAAATGGGACAGTGGAAGAACGGCAAAACGAAGCTGTAGATGCAGCAAATGTATTAGGTGTTTCAAAACGAATACAATTAAATTTTCCAGATCGCCATCTCCTTGATAATCGTTCTGCATGTATTCAAGAACTGGTTACTATTATCCGAAAATATCGACCACGTATCGTATTTGCTCCAGATAAAGAAGATCGTCATCCAGACCATGGGCATTGTACGGAACTTGTGAAGGAAGCCATATTTTCTGCTGGAATTAAAAACTATTTCCCAGAATCCAATCCAGAAGCATTTCGTCCAGATTCCTTATTGTATTTTCAAATTAATGGTGTCATGAAACCTCAAATTGTTATAGACATCACTGATTATATAGATAAGAAGATGGAGGCTTTAGCGTGCTTTAAAAGTCAATTTCAACTAGGCGATAATCAGGTGAAGACGCCTTTAAATACAGGGTACTTAGACCAATTAAAGGGTCGGGAAAGACTTATGGGAAATGAAGTTGGAGTGGAATTTGGAGAAGCATTCAGGTCGGATAAACCAGTTTTAATTCAAAAAGTATTAGGAGAATAGCGAATGACGTATAAAATAGGAATAACTTGCTATCCCACGGTGGGGGGATCAGGTGTAGTTGCTACGGAATTAGGAAAAGCACTTGCAGAAAAAGGTCATCAGGTTCATTTTATTACTTCAAGTGTCCCGTTCCGGTTAGAGACTTGTCACAGTAATATATTTTTTCATGAAGTAGGAGTAAACCAATACTCGGTGTTTCGCTATCCCCCTTATGATATAGCATTGGCTAGTAAAATGGCGGAAATTGCAAAAAGGGAAGAATTAAATCTTCTCCACGTTCATTATGCCATTCCCCATGCCATAAGTGCATTTTTGGCAAAGGAAATGGTAGGTAGCCATCTGAAAGTTGTGACGACTCTACATGGAACAGATATTACCGTGTTGGGTTATGACCCGTCATTATCGGATATGATACGATTTGGTATTGAACGATCCGATCAAGTTACAGCTGTATCCAATGATCTGGTGAGGCAAACAAAAGAATTATTGGATATTAATAAAGATATTGAGACGGTATACAATTTTATCGATCCACTGGAATATAGTCCCAGGACTGGAACTGACTTGAAAGAATCTATGGGAATTCCCCCTAATCAAAAAGTGATTGTACATATTTCTAATTTTCGAAAAGTGAAAAGGGTATCAGATGTTGTTCAAACGTTCTATGAAATCCAAAAACAGGTGGATTCTGTTCTTTTAATGATTGGGGAAGGTCCTGAAATTCCGGTAATACGTGAACTGGCAAAAAGATTACATATTGATGGAAAAATAAAATTTTTAGGAAGCCAGAAGGGAATTGCAGATCTTTTAGCCATTTGTGATCTGAAATTATTATTGTCTGAGAAAGAAAGCTTCGGACTCGTCTTATTAGAAGCGATGGCATGCGGCGTTCCGGTAATCGGGACAGATATTGGAGGTATTCCGGAAGTTATTGACCACGGGGAAAATGGTTACATTTGTCCTTTGGGAGATATTGAACAAATCTCCAGAATGTCCATAAAGCTGTTATCAGATCCAGATCTTCATCAACGGATGGCACAGAAGGCCATTAACAAAGTACAACATGAATTCCATCAGGAAAGAATTGTAAAGCAATACGAAGAGATTTATGAAAAAGCCTTATGTGGAATTGGTGATGCGTAGTGATGTGTTTAGAAAAGGCCGGGAATTACGTTTTGGAGCAGTTGGAATTGGCTGGGTTTGAAGCCTACATTGTCGGTGGTGCAGTACGGGATAAATTAATGGATGTAAGTATCAGGGATATTGATATTTGTACTAATGCCAGTATGGAAGACATAAAACAAATTTTTCCAAGATGTATAGATGTAGGTGTTCAACATGGTACGATAATTATTCCTGTAAGCGGCCATGCCATTGAAGTGAGCGAGTTCAAAAGTAAAGATGTTAACCATAATAAAACGATACAAAACGATCTTGCTCTTCGTGATTTCACCTGCAATGCCCTCGCTCTAACAAGTTCGGGAGAAATCATCGACCCATTTGGTGGAAAAAGTGATATTACTAACCGAATATTGAAAGTGGTAGATCAATCGGAAACTACCTTTTTAGATGATCCTTTACGATTGTTAAGGGGTATCCGATTTTCTATTCAATATAATTTTATAATTGATAGTTTTACTGAAAAGTTACTTGAGAAACAGGCCAACATGATAAAAGAACCTGCCGTTGAACGCTTAGCCAACGAGTTTGAAAAATTGGCGAGACATGGTCTTTCAAACAAAGATCTAAAATACTTATTAACTCATAAGGTGATCGAGGAACTTTCAAATTTGTTTCCACAAAAAAATATTATTCTCTCTGCACTTACTACATCAGTTGGCGAGCTAACCATAAAGGGGAGTTTAGAATGGTGGTCGTTAGCCGCTTTTTCTTCGGACCAACATCGAGCACAAAAAGTGTTGAAAACATATAAACGATCGAATCAATTAATTAAAGATGTGTTAAAAATTGTTACCATAGTTAATGAAGGTTTATCTGATACCATAAATGATTATCATATTTATCAATTGGGAGACAGGAGAATAGCTGCAGCGGAAAAATTATACCATTTTCTTAGTCCAGGAAAACCAGCTGTAAATCTGACTGATCGCTACGATAAATTACCAATCAAAAACAAAGGGGAACTAGTGATTACTGGAAACAATCTCATTCACTGGTTCCCTAATAAAACAGGATCTTGGTTTGGAGAAACAATGAAAAAAATCGAGAAAGCAGTCATTTTACAACAAGTGAAAAATGACGAAGATCAGATATATCACTGGTTGAAAAAGGAGTCTCAATCATGTTAGTAAGAGTATTACAGCTATTACGAGATAACCAACATCAGTTTTTATCTGGTGAAAAAATTAGCGAGGAACTTGGCTGCAGTCGGACGATGGTATGGAAATACATTGAGTCGCTCCGAAAAGAAGGCAATGAAATTTTAGCTGTTTCAAATAAAGGGTATCAATTAATAGGTGAAACCGATCAATTGAGTGAACACGAAATAAAATCCAGGTTAATGGAAGATTCTCTATTTAAACATGTTCATTTTAAGGACAACGTTGATTCCACCCAAATTGTTGCACAGAGGCTTGTCAATGAGGGTGCCCATACAGGAACTATTGTCATAGCAAATGAGCAGACACTGGGGAGGGGAAGATTAGGGAGAGAATGGTTCTCTCCTCCGGATACAGGAATTTGGATGAGCATAATAGTTCGTCCGGAAATTGAACTCCGGGAAGCACCTCAACTCACCTTAGTGACCGCAGTAGCTGTTGCAAGGGCAATATCAAACGTTACCGATTTGGAAGTTGGAATAAAGTGGCCAAATGATATCTTAATTAATGGAAAGAAAGTTGTTGGAATACTGACTGAAATGCAGGCGGATCCAGATCGTGTAAATTCTGTTATTATTGGTATTGGAATAAATACTAATCAGGAGAAGTTTCCTAATGAACTGAAAAAAATTGCCACTTCTCTTTCTATGGAGAAAGGTAAAAAAATTAATCGGGCTGAACTGATTATCCAAATATTAAAGGAATTTGAATGGTTATATGATGCCTATTTAACAATGGGGTTTCAGTTTATTAAACCTTTATGGGAAGCCAGGGCAGTCTCCATTGGGAAAAGAGTAAAAGCAGTAACAACAAAGGAAGTTTTCTATGGAATGGCCATTGGAATTGATGATCAAGGGGTTCTTTTACTCGAGGATGATGATGGGAAAATACATCCCGTTTATTCTGCTGACATAAATCATACAATGGATTAACATTTTCTGAATCTATGCTATACTTTTAGTGGGCAGTATCCTTTAGGAACTGTACCAAAAATGGTTCAATACAATTTTGATATTCTGCCTTGATCCGTTGTCGGACTGGGACAGAGGGTGTGACAAAGATATGGAAAATCTATGTCTTTTTGTCGATGGAGCGATTTAGAGAATCCGCCTTCTTCTGCAGTTGGAAGAGGGTTTTTTGTTGTTATGTTATGAGTATTGTTTTTCAATACTATAATTTTAGTTGAAAACAACTGTCCCTTCTTGGGACTGCCCGCTGACAGGGTAAAAATTTTGCTGAAATCAACACCGGTATGACATAGCAGATTAATAGGAACTGCTCCTTGGCGAATACGCTCGAGCCTGTTTTGGGATTTTCTATAAGTGCTGTCTCCCTTTTTCTCAGAGAAAAAGAAAGGAGAAATGATGATGAAAACAACAGCTGATTTTCGTAAAATGAAAGAAATGAATCAAAAAATAACAATGGTTACTGCTTACGATGCACCAAGCGCCAAGTTAGCAGAAAAAGCAGAAGTGGATGTCCTTCTTGTTGGAGATTCTTTAGGAATGGTGGTCCTTGGTTATGATTCCACTGTTCCAGTGACAATGGATGACATGATCCATCACACAAAAGCGGTAAAAAGAGGAGCAAAAAATACGTTTATCGTCACAGATATGCCGTTTTTAACTTATCATGCCTCCATAACAGAAACGTTTGCAAATGCTAGGAAATTAATTCAGAACGGAGGAGCACATGCTGTCAAATTAGAAGGTGGAGGTGCTGTGCTCGAAAAGGCGAAACTCCTAATTGAGGGAGGGGTTCCTGTCGTTGCCCACCTAGGATTAACTCCTCAATCTGTCGGTGTTCTCGGAGGTTACAAAGTTCAGGGGAAAAATCAAAGAGAACGGGAACAACTGTTAACGGATGCAGAGAAGGTGGAGGAAATTGGTGCAAGTCTCCTAGTATTAGAGTGTGTACCTGAAGGATTAGCAGAAGAAATCGCTAAGAAGATATCTATCCCTGTTATTGGTATCGGAGCAGGACGTTATACAGATGGGCAAGTTCTAGTGTTTCACGATATTGTTGGAATGACACAAGGTTATGTACCTAAATTTGTACAACAATATACAGATGTTTCCACTTCCATCTTTGAAGCATTGCGTTTATTTAACAATGATGTGAAGGAAAATAAATTTCCAGAGGAAAAGCATGTCTTTCAAGCAAAGGAAAAAGAACAACAAGATGAGAAACAAACACTCTATGGGGGAAACTGAAATGAAACTTTTCACTAAAATATCTCCAATGAAAAAATGGGTGAAGAATCAAAAAAGAGATGGAAAAATGATCGGTTTTGTACCAACAATGGGGTATTTACATGAAGGTCATCTTTCTTTAATAGAGAAGGCAAAAAAAGAGAATGATGTTGTCATTTTAAGTATTTTTGTTAACCCATTGCAATTTGGTAAAGGGGAAGATTTTGAACTTTATCCTAAAGATTTTGAACGGGATTTTGTCTTAGCGAAGGAAACTGGAATAGATGCAGTTTTTTACCCGGAAAATGAGGAAATGTACCCAACGGAGATGAGCGCCACGATTGTTGTTCATGAAGGTACAAATGTGCTTTGTGGAGCAAAGCGTCCAAACCATTTTGATGGGGTAGCAACGGTAGTCTTAAAACTTTTTCATATAATGGATCCTGACCGAGCGTATTTTGGGTTAAAAGATGCCCAACAAGTGGCAGTTATCAAAAGGATGGTTCAGGATTTCCATATGGATATTGAAATAGTCCCATGTCCCACTCTGAGGGAAAGGGATGGTTTGGCGAAAAGTTCAAGGAATGTTAATCTGACTAAAGAGGAAAGAAAAGAAGCACCTTCCATTTTTCAAGTCCTTCAAGAAACTAAGGATTTTATTACTACAAAGGGCAGTACATCTTCTCAAGAAGTGGAAGAGTTTCTCCGTTCTTCCTTGTCAAAGAAAATCAATGGTAAAGTGGATTATGGGGAAGTTTTAAGTTTTCCACAGTTAAAAAAGCAAGATTTCCTTTCCGGAGAAATTATTATTGCTGTAGCAGTAAAGTACTCCAAGGCAAGGTTAATAGATAATATTATTATTAGTGTTTAAAGTGGGGGGGAAGAGAATGTTTCGTGAAATGATGAGTGGCAAACTGCACCGTGCAACGGTTACAGAAGCTAATTTAAATTATGTTGGCAGTATTACGATAGATGAAGATTTAATGGATGCAGTAGGTATTCTGGAAAATGAAAAAGTGCAAGTGGTAAATAATAATAATGGTGCAAGATTAGAGACATACGTCATTAAAGGTAAACGGGGTATGAAAACAGTGTGTCTTAATGGTGCAGCAGCAAGGCTTGTCCAGCCAGGTGATAAAGTGATAATCATTTCTTATAAGTGGGTGGAAGAAAGCCTTGTTAAGGAACATCTACCAAAGGTGGCCATATTAGATGAACGGAATGAAATAATTGAAATGATGAAAACGGAACCTGCTGCAACAGTACGATAATTGTATATCTATCCCTCCTATAATGGAACACTGTAAGTATATGTTCTATTGGATAGGAGGGTTTCTTTTGTTTTCCAAAGAGAAATGGGATGAATTATGCGAATGGTTACTGTTAAATCAACATACATTGTCCGATGAAGAGAAACACTATTGGGTAAAGCATTTATCGAAATCACACGAAAAGATGTTAGAAGTGTGGAGTGAACAATTAGACTTATTGGATGAAGTAAAAGAGAAACTCCTTCATTCGGCTCCACTTACTTTTGATAAATCACTATTAGATATTCCTGGAATTAGTTATTTTAATTTAGGGCTATACGAAAAAGCTTTAGATGAATTAAATATGGAACTAAGAGGAGATGCTCACCACGCTAGAATTTACTTATATAAAGGATTTTCCCATTTATATATGAATGACGGGGAGGTGACAAAAGAAAGCTTCTTAAATACAATTCATCAAAGTATGGACCCGCTGGAAAAACACTTTGCTTTTCTTGGATTAGGGATTTACGAAGGGAGGGGGAGTAATATTGAGCAAGCGATTTCTTATTTTGAAAAGGCAGAATCCCTCCTCTTTAATCCAGATGTAGTGTATAATTTAGGCATCTGTTACTTATTATTGGAGATGCCTGAACAAGCTCTTCCTTATTTTAAGAAAGTGATTGATGCAAATGAGGGAGATGCTGAAGGGTACTATTGGCTTGGAAAATGTTATTTTGATTCTGGTGACCGAACGTATGGAATGGAGACATGGTATAAAGCAGTTCAAACTTTTGACTCGAAGGAATTACTTTTATCCCTTGCGGTGGAATTTGAAGAGAAGGAATTTTTCACCTGCTCTTTATACTGTTATGAGCGATTACATGAGTTAGGGTATGATGAAGCGACCATTCTACACGGCATAGCATGGAATTATGGGTTAATGGATGAAAGGGAAAAGTCTACAGAGGGGTTTCAACAACTCCTAAAAGATCACCCTGGAGATATTAATGCATGGATTTCCTATTTATGGTTATTAATCAAATGGGATGAGTTTTCGAGGATCAAAGAAGTAAAAGAAAAGATCCATACCCTTGGACTAACACACCCATTACTTACTAAGATGACGAATCAGATGTTAACATAGACCGAGCAATCATTTCCATAAAGATATATCAGGAGAAACCATTATGGAGGTAAAAGCATGGATCGTTTTGTTATCATCGATGTGGAAACAACTGGTGTCGCCTTTACGAAAGGGGACCGGATTATTCAAATTGCCTATGTGGTCATTCAAAACAATATAATTGTAGACCGTTTCTCCGCTTATATAAATCCGGAGAGGGATATTCCCCCTTTTATTCAATCGTTAACAAATATTACTCCAAACTTAGTAAAAGAAGCACCTTTATTTGGTGAGATCGTGCCCAAATTATTAAAAGCACTTGATGGTGCTTTTTTTGTGGCTCACAATGTGGAATTTGATCTCCATTTTGTAAATGATCAATTAATTCACGCCGGGTATACCCCATTCCATGGACCTGTAATTGACACAGTAGAGTTGTCCAGAATAGCTTTTCCCACATCTGATAGTTATCGGTTGTCACAGTTATCGGAAAATTTTTTAATGGAACATAATCAACCACATCGTGCCGATAGTGATGCAGAAGCAACTGCACACCTTTTTTTACAGATAAAACAACGGTTATCCAAGCTACCAACTGAGACATTAGAACACATCAATTCATTAAAACATATGTTTAAAAGTGATATTTTTTCTCTTCTGCATTCTTGGATCAAAGAGAGTGAAAGGGGAGAGAAGGAATATGATACTTATAGAGGCTTAGTCATTAGGAAGGATATACATTTGCACAACCAGGATGCCACAATGGAAACAGGAAAAGAAGAAATTAATTATTCAATTTTTCATGAAAAGTATTTACAGGATACTAAGTGGTGGTCAATGAGGGTACCTCGATTTGAAATGAGAACCGGCCAGTTAGATATGATGAAATTTATCCATGATACTGTAGAAGACAGCAGTTTTGGACTAGTTGAAGCTGGTACAGGTACGGGAAAAACTTTGGCTTATTTAATTCCATCCGCGTATCATGCAAAAAAATCAGAAAAGCCTGTAGTAATTAGTACACAAACGATCCAACTCCAGGAACAACTAGTATCAAAAGAGATACCTTTGTTAAAAAAATTACTTCCATTCCCAATAGTCACAGCCGTTCTAAAAGGGAGAAGTCAATATCTTTGTTTGAAAAAATTTGAGACACTTATACATAATGATCCATCTGAATCTTATGAAAGAAGTATTGCAAAAGCACAAATACTAGTGTGGTTGACAGAGACTACAACAGGCGATGTGGAAGAGCTAACTCTCGCGGATCATACAAAGCGTTTTTGGTATGAGATTGCCAGTGATTCCTTCTCCTGTAACTCTCCAAAGTGTCATTGGTTTTCAAGGTGTTTTTATCAGCGTGCAAAAAGAAAGGCAAGGGATGCTGATTTAATTATTACAAATCACTCCCTTGTTCTATCAGATATCATGGCTGATCATCAGGTGATCCCAAGGTATGATGTGGCTGTTATTGATGAAGCCCATCATTTGGAGGATACGGCAACAGAACATTTTGGCCAACATCTTGATTATTTATCATTAGTTCATTTAGTCAATGAAATGGGTTCAAAAGAAGGAGAAGGATTGCTTTCTTTCTTTCAAAATAATGGGGAGAATAAGATTCAGGAAAAGGCAACGGAAGTGGAGGAATATGGAAAATTATTGAGGCAGGAGTGGTCTGAACTGTTCCTGTTACTCCATCAGCATGTTTTAACAAGGAGTGAAAGCCAATCTGAAAGGGGACGTATAACATGTACCATCGATGTGAGTTCTTCTTTATGGGTCAAAGTGAAAGATGCTGCAGAACGTTGTGACTATTGTCTTAACGATTGGTTAGATCATATACAGAAATTGCTCCAGTTAGTAGAGGTTGATAAGAAAACAGAATTAAAAGAAGGTTATCATTCTTTTATAGATCGTTTAAAGGATCTGAAAGCAATATTCTCTTCTTTATTACTAAATCACGAAGAAGGGAAGATTTATTGGTTAGAAGCGGAAACAAAGGGACCAAAACATTCTGTTTTTATTCAAGGTAAGCCAATTCAGGTTTCAGAAGCTCTTGCTGACAAGTTCTTTAAAAAGAAAAAAAGTGTTATTCTCACCTCTGCCACATTAGCGGTGAATAATAAATTTGACTATATAATACAACGCCTTGGTTTAGAAGATTTTCCAGTCCAAACGGAGATAATAAAATCACCATTTCAATGGGATAAACAAGT
The DNA here is from genome assembly GCF_019042215.1 of Evansella tamaricis. GTDB lineage: Bacteria > Bacillota > Bacilli > Bacillales > Salisediminibacteriaceae > Evansella > Evansella tamaricis. Next base: position 12,644 of record NZ_JAHQCS010000182.1, read on the forward strand.
GCAGTTAATGATTCCATCAGACATGCCCTTAATTCAGGAAGTTGGGGATAAGTCGTATGTGGAAGCGTTGGTTTTGCAATTGTATCGAATTGCAGAAGCAACCAAAGGGAAAATGCTTGTCTTATTTACATCTTATGACATGCTGAAAAAAAGCTATTATTTATTAAAAGAGATAATAAGTGAAGAATTCGTGTTAATTGCACAAGGTGTGCAGACAGGCAGTCGTTCAAAGTTGACTAAGAATTTTCAACAATTTGATCAAGCTATTTTATTGGGGACAAGCAGTTTTTGGGAAGGGGTCGATATTCCAGGAAGTGATTTAAGTGTTATTGTCATTGTTCGCCTCCCTTTTAGTCCCCCTAATGATCCCATTTATCGAGCAAAAGGTGAGTTATTAAAGAAAAATGGAGAAAATCCATTTATGAAGTTAGCATTACCTCAGGCAATTATACGATTTAAGCAGGGATTTGGCAGGCTAATTCGCAGTTCTTCTGATAAAGGTGTGGTCATTGTTTTGGATAGACGAATTGTAACAACGAGATATGGCAAGGCTTTTATAAAGTCGCTTCCACAAATAAAAGTTTTAGATGAACCAATGGATGAGCTAGAAAATAAATTACTAGAGTGGTTATAATCTTCGTATTAGGTACAAATACTCTCAAGGGAACTTGATTATTTTACCAATGGACAATGAAAGGAGGAGCATATGAAAAAAATAATATTATTATATAGTTTGTTTTCCTTTTTATTAATTCCCTTTTTGACCGAAATACATGTCAATGCGGATAAAGTGGAACTAAATTTAAATAATGATGAGATCGCATATACTTTTTTTGATCTTACCCATGGGGAAGCAACGTTGATTCAAGGATACGAAGGGACGGTACTAATTAATACAGGACACAGAAACAGCCAGGAAGAACTAGAAGACCGACTGGAGATGTATCATGTAAATAACATAAACACTCTAATGATTACAAGCAAACAGTCGGAATACATTGGGAATTTATCCTGGGTACTCAATAACTATCCGATAAATCGGATTATCATACCATCGTCGCTTAAACAATCATTAGCACCTGCCCTTAAACAATTCACAGGGGATGTTGCCTTATATAAAAAAGGTGACAGTTTTTCCCTGCTCGATGATTTACGTAGTGAAATTCTTTATGTGGAGGAGCATAAAGGAATGGACGAAGGGGGGAGTGCTTTTTTCTTAACACATCATACAAATAAACTTCTGTATCTTACAGTGGCCAATATGCATGTGGAAGAAGAACTGGTCAAAGAATTTGATCTTAAGACTACTGTGTTTAAAGTTCCAGACTTTGGAAGTGATCGGGGGACTTCACAAAATTTATTGGAGGAAGCTGATCCACAAGTAGCAGTAATATTTAGAAATGGAGAAGACCGGCCAAGTAATTTTGTTTTAGAACGCTTGGAAGAAACGTGGATAGATGTATATCAGACTAGTCGAATTGGTTCTGTGACAATAAAATGTACAGAAGAAGATTATGAAGTTATAACAGTAAGACCGACTGAAGAAGAGTTTTTTCCAAAAAGTTGGCTTACATTTCAATAGGAGTGATACAAAAGGGAGAGGGAACGGTTATGAATATACTTTTGCATTCTGTCTATATCATTACAATGGATGAAGAAGGTCCAACATCGGTCATCAATGGATTTGTAATCATTAAACACGGGGAGTTTGATCAAGTTAAGGAAGGTAAACCGTCACAGGAAGAACTGAATAATGCAAGTGAAGTAATTAATGGTAAAGGGAAATGGCTTATTCCCGGTTTGATTAATACCCATGGACATCTAGGGAGCTCTTTACTCCGGGGGGCAGGGGATGATATTCCTTTAATGAAATGGCTGGAGACGGTAATGTGGCCAAATGAAAAAACCTTTACAGAAGATATAATTAAAAAAGCGGTTTCATTAGCAATGGTGGAAATGGTGAAATCAGGAACAACAACTTTTCTAGATATGTATCATTTACATATGGAAACAGTGGCTCAACTCGCCCAAGAGAGTGAGATGAGAGCTGTTTTATGTAGAGGCATGATTGGTCTTTGTTCGGAAAAAGAACAACGGAATAAACTGTCGGAGGCCATTAATTTACACCGTGATGTTCACGGAATGAACAGCGGGAAAATAACGGTTGCATTGTCACCACATGCCCCTTATACATGTCCCCCATCTTTTTTACAGATGATTATTGAAAAGGCAAAGGAGAATAATATATGGATCCACACCCATTTATCAGAAACAGAAGAAGAAGTAATTAAGCACAAAGAACAATACGGATTGAGGCCAGTGGAACATATGGAAAGAATCGGGTTGTTTCAAGTTCCCTGTTTAGTTGCACATGCAGTCCATCTTTCGGATAATGAAATAACAATTTTAAAGGAAAATAATGTTTCTGTTTCCCATAACCCCATGAGTAATTTAAAATTAGGATCTGGAATCGCCCCAATACCACAAATGATTAGCAAAGGAATAAACATTTCGTTGGGTACGGATTCAACGGCTAGCAATAATAATTTAGATATGTTTGAAGAAGTGCGGTTTGCTGCATTATTGCACAAAGGAATTTCTAAAGATCCAACCATTACAAAAACTTGGGATATACTTCGAATGGCGATGGAAAATGGTGCCAAGGCATTACAATTACAACAGTTAGGAAAAATTAAAAAAGGGTATAAGGCTGATTTTCTCCTAATAGATCCAAATAGTGCTCATTTAACACCATGGGATAAAGATCGAATTCATTCTCACCTTGTCTACTCAGCAAAAGGTTTTGATGTATCTGATGTATTTGTTCAAGGAAAACAACTGATGAGAAGTAAAGAACTCTTGTTTTTAGATGAAGAAAAAGTAATTTATGAAGCAAATTCCTTTTTACATTCGTAAAAAGAGCACCTGAGGTGCATCAGGTGCTTACAATGATGTTGGTGTAGGTCAGTTAATTTAAAATGTTATTTCATCTTTTTTAGTCTTTCACTTGATCGGGGAATTTTGTTTGCCTAAAAGTGATATTAATTGTGTTAAAATGGTTGGGACGGTATGGTGACCTTAATGACATGACATGTTTTTCACTTTGATACCATTCAAGAGTAGAGATGGATGAGTTATTGACATTTTCCTTCACGCTCAATCATCCTTTTCTTTTGGAGCGGTAATCTTAGTATCGCCTAACGTCAGGAGAGTATGATTAACAATATTTCACCACTATGGCAGACATAATTTTGAATATGCATTCAAGGGAGGTTCATCATGGAAGAAAAGCAAAAAGGTATTGAAAAATTAACGTCGATTAAAGTGGAAAAAAGTAGAGATTTATATAAAGTAGTTGATGCGCTTAATCGTACATTGAAAGATAGGGATTTAATGTTTGGTCTTGCCTTGGATGAAAATGATCAAGAAAAAATGGTTTTTACCATTTATGAAACGTAAGAAGGTGCAGTAATGAAGGCATGGATAATTTTTATACTCATTGTATTGTTGGGTCTATCTATAGGATCCAGTGTTATGCTATTTAACACTGCATCAGAACCACTAATAGAGAGACAAGAAACAGCAGCACAAATAGCCCTTACAGAAACAGACTTAATTGATGTTGTTAATGTGGATTATTATCACGGGCGCCGTTCTTTTCAAGTGGTAGAGGGAGTAGACAGTAACGGGGAAGGCATGTACGTTTGGATAGAAGAATTGGAAAAAACGGATGAAGCAGAGAATGAACCTCAGATGATTACGAGGTACAAATCAGAAGGTTTGACGAAGTCTCAAGTTAGGTCAATCATTAATGATGAACTGGAGATAAAAGAATTGAACAGTATACGGTTAGGAATTATTGGGAGTACCCCTGTGTATGAAATCACATATGTTGACTTGGAGGATCGACACTCCTTTTATTATATAACTTTTCAAGATGGTTCATACATCCGTCATTATCAATTCCGAAGATAATTTGAATGCTTTATAAACTTCGTTGACTTCTATTTTTTCACAGTTGTATAATAGTCAAGTGTATCAGCTTACAATTGGTGGATGATAGGAACACAACGTTAGATAAAAGGGTTTTGGAGGGAAATATTTTGAAAACAACAATAGCTGAAGTTGGTAAGTATGTAGAAAAAACAGTTACAATCGGTGCCTGGTTAGCAAATAAACGTTCTAGTGGGAAAATTGCCTTTTTGCAGTTGAGAGACGGGACAGGCTTTATACAAGGGGTTGTAGTAAAAGCGGAAGTTTCAGAAGAATCGTTTAAATTGGCTAAAGAAATTACTCAGGAAAGTTCTTTGTATGTTACGGGAACGGTCCGTAAAGATGAACGATCCCCATCCGGGTATGAACTCACAGTTGAATCGTTGGAAGTTATCCATCATGCCAAAGATTATCCTATTACTCCGAAAGAGCATGGAACAGAATTTCTAATGGATCACAGGCATTTATGGCTCCGATCAAAAAGACAGCACGCGATCATGAAAGTGCGAAATGAAATTATTCGAGCTACATATGAATTCTTCAATGAGAATGGTTTTTCTAAAGTGGATCCTCCAATTCTTACTGGAAGTTCAGCAGAAGGGACAACAAATCTATTCCATACTAAGTATTTTGATGAAGATGCCTATTTATCACAAAGTGGCCAATTGTACATGGAAGCTGCAGCAATGGCATTAGGCAAGGTTTTTTCCTTTGGACCAACTTTTCGGGCAGAGAAATCAAAAACTAGAAGGCATCTAATAGAGTTTTGGATGATTGAACCGGAAATGGCGTTTATGGACCACGAAGAAAGCTTAGAAGTTCAAGAAAATTATGTTACACATGTTGTTCAGTCCGTATTATCAAATTGTCAACAGGAATTAGCAACATTAGAGCGTGACACATCAAAGCTCGAAAAAGTAAAATCGCCTTTTCCACGAATTTCCTATGATGACGCCATTGAACTCCTTCAAAAAGATGGGTATGAAATAAAATGGGGGGAAGATTTTGGAGCCCCACATGAGACGGCTATTGCTGAAAAGTTTGAAAAACCAGTCTTTATTACGAACTATCCTGCTGATATAAAAGCATTCTATATGAAACCCCATCCAGAACGTCCGGAAGTGGTTTTATGTGCAGACTTAATCGCACCGGAAGGATACGGTGAAATTATTGGCGGGAGTCAGCGTATTGATGATGAGGAACTTATGGTAAAGCGCTATGAAGAACATAACTTATCAATAGATGCTTACCAATGGTACTTAGATTTAAGAAAATATGGTTCTGTCCCCCATTCAGGATTTGGTCTTGGGTTAGAACGTACGGTTGCTTGGATGTGTGGTGTAGAACATGTTAGGGAAACGATACCTTTCCCACGCCTCCTTAATCGATTATATCCTTAAAATCAGAGATAAAGTCCCTTGTATAAGGGACTTTTTAAATTCTAAAGAATCAGATGGTGTATTGATCGTGTTATAATAGTTAGTGAGGTGGATAATGATGAATCATGAATTACTAGTACAATTATATATGGACAAGCCTTTTATCGTTCCTTCGATGTTAATGACATCCTATAAAAAGATTGGTATGACTGAAACTCAATTTATGGTATTAATGCATATTCAACAATTTTCACAGGAAGGTAACTTTTTTCCAACCCCTAATGAATTACAAGCGAGAATGTCAATTGATGAAAAGGAATGTACGAATCAGTTAAAAGAACTTCTGAAAAAAGGTTTCTTATCCATAGAAGAGAGGCAAGAGGAAGATGGAAGATTGTCTGAGGCCTTTTCGGTAAAACCATTATATGAAAAAATGGTGTTATTTTTAAATAATTCTTTACTTGATAGTGGTAAGAAAACAAAACAAATAGAAGAAGGACAACTCTTCCGCAGGTTTGAGGAAGAGTTTTCAAGACCACTATCTCCAATGGAAATGGAAATGATATCTATGTGGCTTGATGATGATGGACATACTCCCCAGGTAATTGAAGCAGCATTAAGGGAGAGTGTCGTTTCGTCTAAATTAAACTTTAGATATATTGACAGAATTCTATTTGATTGGAAAAACAATGGTATAAAAACACTTCAACAGGCAAGGGAACATGGAGAAAGAATACGGCATCATCAATTGAAAAAAACAAACCAGTATACTGGGGATGATAAATCAGAGAAAAAAACGAGGCACCCCCATTATAACTGGTTAAAAAACTGAACAATAGTAGTGGAGGAAAAGGGTTATGTTAAATAAAAAAGAAATAGAGTATGTTCTCCTGACAATTGGCGAAATGTTCCCGGAAGCAGAATGCGAGTTAACCCATTCAAATCCATTTGAATTAACAATCGCTGTAGTGTTATCGGCACAGGCCACCGACGCGTTAGTCAATAAGGTTACACCAAACCTTTTTACTAAGTATAAATCACCGGAAGATTATATTCATGTACCTTTAGAGGAATTGGAAAATGATATTAAACGAATAGGCTTATTTAGGAGTAAAGCAAAAAACATAAAGAAATTATGTCAATCTCTTGTGGAGGAATATGGTGGTGAGATACCTCAAGATAAGTCAGAATTGGTGAAACTTGCAGGAGTTGGAAGAAAGACAGCGAATGTAGTTGCCTCTGTTGCATTTGGTGAACCTGCAATTGCTGTTGATACTCATGTGGAAAGGGTTAGTAAAAGGTTGGGAATTTGCCGTTGGAAAGATACGGTATTAGAAGTAGAGAAAACGTTAATGCGCAAAATTCCTATGGAAGAATGGTCCATTACCCATCATAGATTAATCTTTTTTGGGAGATACCATTGTAAAGCCCAATCACCTCAATGTCCACAATGTCCATTGTTGGAACTGTGTAGAGAAGGGAAAAAAAGGATGAAAAGAAGAGGACTTCTCTAATGACAACAAAGAAGAGTAACATTGCCATTCCTGAAAGATTTTGTATTGCCCCCTTCTATCCTAAAAATGCAACCATTCCGGAGAACCTATTGTCAGAAAAATTCGATCAAACAGTTTCCTACTATTTTTTACCTGATATCACTTTCTACTATGGAAAAACAACTGGGCTAGTGGAACCACCTTGGCATAATCCAGAAAAAATTAGAAATATAATAATGACATCTTGGAAACAAACCGGAATACCAAGGTTAAAAGATTGTTTTAATCAGAGGGATCGTGTTTCTGCAAAACCGTTAATGTTAAAGTATCTTTCGTTTTATATACAACTCATGCATTGGATTCAAGGTCAACCTGTTCATGATATTAGGAATGTACCAACTGATCTGTCTCAAAGGGAGTTTTCTCCTATGAATATAACCGATCGCCTTTCGTTTATTTTAACGTCCCCAGACCATCATCATTCCTTTACTACATTAATTCAAATATTCGAAGAGACTAATAAAAAATGGGCAATCTATTTAAAGCAGAAAAAAAACAGAGGTTGAGCCGGCTGGCTCAACCTCTGCTAATCACTATTTGTGGATTCTTCTTCTGTTTCGTCTTCATTATCACCGTTGTCATTATCACCGTTTTCACTATCATCTCCATTATCCGTGTCACCATTTCCATTATCTTCAGGGGGACTTTCCCCGTTTTCTTCTCCATTTTCGTCCTCATCATCTCCTATTAGATCATCAATGAGGTCATCTATGAAATCTTCTTCTTCTGGAATAGTAACACTGACAGTGACTGGATCACTTTCTAGATCCCCGTTGTCGTCGGAAACTACGGTAACTCTGATAGTGTAGGTCTCTCCATATACTGGGTTACTCAAGTTGTATGCCCTGTCTTTTGTAACATCAATTAGTCGATAATCTCCGTCATCCCCTTGACTTACTTCCAGTCTGAAACTAAATCTGTCCAAAAGCTCATCAGGATAATTCCAACTTACATTAATTTCATGATTTTCATCATTGTAGGCTGCATCTAAGCCTTGAACAGGATCAGCATACTCAAACTCGTCAGAGACTTCCGTTGGTTCCGTTCCCCTCACAAAGTATTCGTATATGATTTCACTTTCTGGTGTAAACTCACTGGGCAGTAACCCTGTAGAACGCTCTATTCCAACCCGAACGACAGAATCAGGCTGAACAAAATCATTTACTTCTTTACCTTCATGTGCATAAGTCATAACTTCTTTAAACAGTCTTCTTGCCACTTGCCCTTCCGTAGAACCGGAACTTGTATCAATATACCCATCATCATTGTTTTTGTACCCTGTCCACACGGCTGCGGTCAGTGCCGTGGAATATCCTGCGAACCAGGAATCTTTCACAGCACTACCCTCTATACCATGTTGTGCCCTTTCCTCGTCTGTATAGTTAGTGGAACCAGTCTTGCCTGCAATGGGTACACCATCCACGGCGGCGAGTGTTCCTGTACCGGATTGCACAACGGTTTTCAGCATATCAGTTATCATGAATGCAGTATAATCATTCATAGCAACGACAGAATCAGGTTTTAAATCAATAACTGTTCCATCTGGAAATTCAACTTTAGTAACTGTATGTGGTCTGTTAAACTCACCATTATTTCCAAAGGCAGCATAAGCACCTGCTAAATGCAGGGAAGATAAGCCATCACTGAATCCCCCGATGGAATAGGATTCCTGCATGTTAACTAATTGTTCCTCTAAACCTAATCGTTCCCCAAATTCTCTGGCAGATTCTAACCCAACTTCATTAAATGCCTTAACTGCAGGAATATTTAAGGAAACCCGAAGTGCTTCTCGCATCGAAACAAATCCTCTGTAGTTACGATCAAAGTTTCTGACTGGCGTTCCTGTGGATTGGTAATTATAAGGTGCATCTTCGATTTGATGATAGGTGGACCATTTTTTCTCATCAATTACAGGTCCATAATCCAAAATTGGTTTTATCGTAGATCCAGGTTGTCTTCTTGGTCCAGTTGCCATATTGTACGTTAATGCACCTTCGGCAGGCTCCCGAAATCCTCCTAAAGCCATAATTTCTCCTGTTGTCGTATCCAGAACAGTTATGCCCGCCTGGTATTTTGAATCTGGAAATTCAATAACTTCCCCTGATTGCATCACATATTCCACATATTCTTGTAAATCACGATCTAGTGTTGTATAAATTTTTAACCCGCCAGTATAGATATCGTTTGAATCAATTCCTTCTATTCTTTCAACTTCACGAATAACTTCATCCAAAAAGGCTTGGTAAGGATATGCCTCTCGTTCACTCTGTTGTAATTGTTCTTCAATAGGTACGTTTCTCGCTGTTTCTGCCTGCTCTGGAGTTATTTTCTCATAACGTTCCATAAGGCTAATCACCGTATTCCGTCGTATCTGTGCATCCTCTGGGTTTTTAAACGGATTGAATCTACCAGGACGTTGTGGAATACCCGCTAATAGTGCGGCATCTTCGATGGTTAATTCGTCGAGATCTTTACTGAAATAATAATCTGCAGCTTCTAATACCCCATACTTACCATCATCAAAGTATATGGCATTTAAATAAATTTCTAATACTTGATCTTTAGAATATTTTCTTTCTAATTGAACAGCCAAGTACTGTTCCTGGAGTTTTCGTGTCATTTTCTTTTCCGAAGATAAAAATAAATTTTTTACTACTTGTTGAGTGATGGTACTAGCCCCTTCGGCTCCAAATCCACCACGAATATTAGCTAGTACAGCACCGCCTATTCTTCTTAAATCAATTCCGAAATGGTCATAGAACCGGATATCTTCAACAGATATTACGGCATCTTTTAATACAGGTGGTACTTGATTAATATTAACGGAACGGCGATCCTCAGCTGCTTCTAGGGTTGAAAACATTTCTAAATCCCTATCATAGATTTCTGGATTATTTGCTAATGTTAGCCGGTCAGGGTCAAGTTCAGGGGCGTCGCGGATGATACTGAAAACTGTAATTCCTCCAACTAACACCATTGCGAGCATGATAATCCCTAAAGCTATCAGAATTTTTTTCCATCTCTTTTTTGTACTAGTCTTTTTCCCTTTTTTATTTGTAGATTCTTTTATTTTCTTCCGTTCTCCTCTTGTACGATATTCATCAGACATGTTGCATCTTCCTTTCAGATACAATGTAAATGTACTAGTATGCACATTTTAAATCATTTTATCAATTATTTTTAAATAGTCAATCCTTGGGTGAAGTCCCAGCGTAATCAATGTACCAAATTGTTCAATATCTTTTTTCGGAATGGACTTTCTTTTTTTGTCCTGATTGTCCACGTATGAAAATAGGTCTTTTGCAAATACTAAGAACACCTCATCAAATAAAGTAAATCGTAACAATGTAAATGATATTCCATCATGAGCAAGTACTTGTTTCATATGGTTTATTTGATGATCATGGAAGTTTTTCAAAGGAAAGCTTGTCTTATTTTTAGTCTCCTTTGCTTCAAAGTCTATATATCTCCCTTTATAGACACCATTATAATCGGTTGTTGATGGTTTTTTAAAGTATGCTTCAGTTACCACTGCTGCACTTCTTTTAGGATAATGTACATTAACAATCTGTAGGGGCGTAGGTTTTTTATGAATGACTGCAATGTTATGTGCACGGTAGTATTCATTTGTTTCGTTTATGTCCTCCTCTAGGGTCATTCCCCTGTTACTGAATCTTTCATCCTTTTTGACGTTATTAGTAGTTGAAAAGCTTCGGTTTGGAGAAAATTTTTTCCCATTCGGATAACGAACTGACATCATAATTCACATCCTTTACAAATAAACCATCACTATATCATAACATATTTTAAGAAAGCATACAGAATTTTAGGGGCGGGAGGACTTATGTATTCACATCAGCTTCTTATAAAATCTATAAAATCTCATACAGAAAAGAGAAACATGGACAATATATCACGAACAGATGCTTATCAGTCTTATTTTCTGAAGCATAACGAAATTAGCTGGGCTTATTTAGCGAGCATGGTCTCCAGAAATGCCGGCTGGAGTATGTCAGACCTGTGGAGCAAACCCTACAGTATTCTCCTTAGTAAAGAGAATCGGCATCATTTGTTTATTACATATGAAAGGGCAAACTGGCTTATTTTTTCAGATGCATATCCTCAATTGTTAATTTATGAAAAATCAAAGCAAGATAGAAAACCACTGTTCGATCTTTTATCTAACTTCCATGTATCGGAATGGATGATTAACGAATGGTATCATTTTTGGAATACAGGCAACAAGGTAAGGCTTCTCCATGCCCTGATCGTTAATGAACAACATTTAATTCAGGAACCAGTTATTGAATCTCCATTTTTCCATAAAAAAGTGTTTCATAATACTAATTATTACATTCAGGAAAAACTACACTTTAGTGTTGTTTTGTTTCCCACAGATGAAGGAAAGATATATGGGGTTTCGATAAAAAAATTTAATGATGTACATAAGCGAATAGAATTAGGAAAACAATTAGCATGGATACTATTAAATTCTCCGGTAAAAGAGGATATATATCATTTTTTTATAGAATGCACTTTCACAGGTTCCCGGAAAGATTACCAAAAAGAAATGCGGTTGGAACAAACACCTATGGTACGGACAGTATATCCCATTGTTATTCACGGAGATCATGAAAGGAAGGACTGGTCGAAGAAAAAACGATTCTCGCCAGAGAAGTTATTGAAACAAAGATGGCAAATACCAAAGAATTATGAAGTGACAGAATGGTATAGAAAAAAACAAAGTCAAGTTGCAGTATTAGCAGGATTAAAAGGACTTATATCAACGAAATATAATATTTAAGGGCTGTGCCCATTAGGTAATTTCCTAATGGGCACAGCCCTGTTCGGTTACTCTGCTGGCCGGTTTGGTCCTCCTAGCTTTTTATCACCATAACCAGGTTTATTTTCCCGATTTTTATCAGGTTGGCGTGCTGTTTTATCTGGCTTATTAAATTTATTATTTTTATCCAACAGATTCACCCCCTTTTACCAATCTTAGTTTCTCCTTCCTGAAATCGTATTATGTTATAAATTCTTAGGGGAAAATGACGAATAACACTTTCTTTGACGAAACAAAACTTGTTTTGTCAATGGAGAAGGGAGTTCTAGGACAAAGGGAGAATGGTAAAAAGAAAACGAAGAAGGTGGGAGAACTTCATGGCAAATAAATCCACGTTAAAAGATCGTGTGTTAAAAAGCAGAGTGAAGAAGATGGTACCTGCTTCTCAGTTAGAGGAACGGTTTCAGTTACTTTTATATCAAGTGGAACAGATAGAGAGAAAACTGGATACGAATAATGAAGGAAAAGACGCGGAACAACAGGAACATCAGGGAGAAGGTACAAGGGAAAAAGGGTTACCGAGACCCTTGATGGCAGAGTAAGAACTATTTTTGAATAAATGATTTCATTATAAGCACCATATTCCATATTGGCTAAGACGTCCACTGAACTATAGGATACAGTCAATGGAGCTGCTTCCGTTTCTTTTCATTCTATGGTTGTCTGTTATAATCAAGAATGGAGGTGGCTAAGTGTGACAGAACTTCAATTAATGCGTTTAAAGAAACTAACAGAATTGTTACTGGAAAAAAACACGCAATCTTTAAAGTATTTTAATACGTACCATAAAAAGGATGATATTGCTGACTTTAAAGAGACAATCTTACCGTTTGCGGATGAAGTCAAAAAGTTATCAGACGAGTGGCTTGAATTGGCGATGAATTATGTTAAAAACTTTAAGCCTAAATATCTCCATTCTCATCAGATGGAAGACGCGCATGAAAATATACAAATTCAATCGGTAACATGTTTTCAGCGGGACACAAAAAAACGGCGATTTCTCGAACAAAATAAATCCATTGATTTTACATTATCAGGATTAAATAAGGAGTTGACATGATTACGGTTTGGAAAAGAACTGTCGGTATAAAAAAAGCTGCGATTCTAATTCTTATATTTTTTTCGATAGTTCTTAATGCCTGCGATTCAGAGGAATGGGAGGAAATTGAAGAGTCAAACCAATATAATATAATAACTACATTTATGGAAGGGTATTATGATTCGTGGGAAAAAAGTTTGGAAAATCACACTTATTCCATAATGGAAAGTTATTTTATTGCAAATAGTCATGTTTATCATATGCAACGGAGAAATCATCAACAACTTATTACGGAACGGAAGGTGGAATCCCTCCTCAGTTTCAGTGAGATAACATTAGAGAAAAATGAATTTGGTGATTTGCGAATAACAGGAACAGAATTGATCGAAGTGAGACAAGCAGATGAGATTTTAATGGAAGAAAGAAAAAGATCGTATTATTTAACCGAAGTAAATCAAGGGTTAAGAATCACAAAAATTGAACGGAGAGAATAAGAAAAGCGCAAGCGCCTATGGACGAAAGTGCCAAATCCTATCCATTCATATCATTTAAAAAAGGAATCCCGAAATAAGGGATTCCTAATTGGATTAAATTTTCTCCACGTCAAACACTCGAAAACCTTCTGACTCCAAATGTTCAACTACATTGTTTAATGTTTCTTCGGTAGTATTACTCGGCAATGTCACGATAACCCGTCTGAAAAATTTACTTTCATTATCTAATGTAAGCATACTTTGAATACTTGTTAACTTCTTTAAAGAAGAAACGATTGTACTAAGTGCTCCCTGATACTCATGGGTCGAAATCGTTAATGTATAACTTCCTGTTTTAATCCCCCAAGAATCTTCCAGAATAGACATGACATTCACATGGGTCAATATACCGGAAAATGTACCATCATCATGTAAAACAGCTAAATAAGGATACTTTTTGATATTTGTAAAAACACGGAAAAGGAGGCTTGTTCATCGATGAATACCTCTTTATCATCAGCGAGTGCCATGACGGAATCGTCCCAAGATGCAGCCTCTTTCACAATAGCTCGATAGATATCCTGTGCATAAATATTTCCTTTAAAGAATGATTTTGTTTCATCTAAAATTGGAATACATCTGTAACCACTTTCTTCCAATTCTTCCAGTGCTTCTCTTACTGTAAATGTTTCTAAAACAAATCGTACATTTTCTTTTGGTATAATGTTATATTTAATCTTCATATCTCTCTTCTCCCTTCGCTCAAAAGGCTTAACAATATTATAAACGAAATATGTAAGAAAAAGAATATAATTGGAAAAAACTATAAGAATATTTCTTACATGAAATTTATTTGATAGAATCTAATCTCAATTGAATAATTGTAAACGGAAATGCTTACCTTATTATTGAGGTGAAGGATATGACTAATTCTGATTACTTACAGGGTGCTGTAAGGGAAATACAGCATGTGATGTCTATAGCGGAAGAACAGTTAACCGAATCCCATAGAGTGGAACCAGGTGACAGGGATGAGTTTACAAAAGCTCAACTTCAACTGGAGGAAGCAAATATGGAATTGGAAAAAATGTTGATTAGTGCTACAGCGGAACAGAGGGATCAATTACATCGATTACAACAACAGCTTCAGCATCTACAAAATCGAATGATCCTAGGACTTTGATGGAGGAGAAATAGAAACCTGTGCTTTGGGAAGAGGGTACTGAAAAAGTGGAAAAACACCACTTTTTTTCAGTGCCCTCTTTGGAGTACAGGTTTTTTCATACTCTGAAAATTACACCCCTAATAATGAGGAATGATATAATATAATAGAATAAAGTACAGGAGGGGATGTTATTGAAATCACTAATAGTAATAGATTATACAAATGACTTTGTAGCGGATGATGGTAAACTGACTTGCGGAGAACGGGGGCAATCAATTGAATCCCGCATCACGGCCCTTACCAAAGATTTTATGGAGCATGGGGAATATGTCGTTTTTGCAGTGGATGTTCATGAAGAAAATGACCCATTTCATCCGGAGACAAAACTCTTCCCCGCACATAACGTGAGGGGAACGAAAGGAAGGAAACTTTACGGGTCATTGGGTGAATATTTAGATGAAGTCATTCATAATGGAACAGGTAAATATGAATGGCTTGATAAAACAAGATATAGTGCTTTTGCCGGAACAAATCTTGAAATCAAGTTAAGGGAACGGGGAATAAAAGAAGTACATTTAGTAGGTGTTTGTACGGACATCTGTGTACTACATACAGCAGTAGATGCTTATAATAAAGGATTTTCAATCGTAGTCCATCAAGATGCTGTGGAAAGCTTCAATCCTGAGGGACATACATGGGCATTAAGTCATTTCGCAAATACTTTAGGGGCATTAGTGACAGAAAATGGGAGTAGCCAAGGTAATTAAGGAATATTTTTTAACCTAACGTAAACACATCGTTAGGTTTTCTTTTAGTGGAATAGAATGTGAAAAAAGTTCATAATGTGTTAATAATATTGGCTCCTTTTATGATTGTGAATAACTTATTATATAGATAGATGTAAACACTTCAGAAGATGGTGCACCGTTTCTTGGGTTTTAAAAGCAGTACATTGCTTTTTAACATAACTCTTTAGAAGAAGGTGTGGTACAAATGCTGAATTTGGATTTAGTTTTAACCTTCATTATCTTGATCCTGACGATTATTCTCTTCATTTGGGATAAACTACGTTCGGATCTTGTGGCATTAATGTCCATGATGGCATTAATGTTAACAGGAATAATCTCAACAGGAGAAGCTTTAAGCGGATTTTCCAACAGTGTCGTTGTCATGATAGCAGGTCTATTTATTGTTGGAGCAGGGATATTCCGAACAGGTCTCGCTGAAAGTACGGGTAAACTCGTTATAAAATGGGCTGGCGGCAGTGAATTAAAATTACTAATTTTACTCATGCTTGTTGTAGCATTTTTAAGTGCATTTATGAGCAATACAGGAACAGTGGCAATGATGATGCCAGTGGTTATTAGTGTTGCAATGAGAATGCAGTCCAGCCCATCCAAGTTTTTAATGCCATTGGCTTATGCAAGCAGTTTAGGAGGGGTATTAACCTTAATCGGTACTCCACCAAACTTAATTGTAAGTCAAGTTTTAGTTGACTATGGATATGAAAAACTTGGATTTTTTGATTTTACACCGATAGGTTTAGTTGCACTAGGAACAGGTATGATTTTTATGATCTTATTTGGTAAATATATAGTTCCTGATCATAAAATGAATAATAATGATGGAAATAATGTTTCTCCTTCCAAATTAATGAAGTTATATGATATTTCAGATAAATTGTGGCGGATCCAAGTAAATCCCGGTACTGACTTGATGGAGAAAAAACTAAAAGATTTAAGGTTACCCAGTCAATATGGCCTATACATTTTGTTTATAGAGCGAATGGATAGTGAACACACCACATTTAGGTCTAAACAACTTAAGTTTTGCGCTAGAGCAAATACGACAATCAAAGAGTCTGATATTTTGTTTGTGGAAGGTAATGAGGACAAAATAAAACAATTTGCAAATGACTTCCAAGTTACTTTATTACCTCCAGAAGATAATAAACAAAATAGTTTAATAACGAAAGAACACGGAGTGGCGGAAGTTTTATTTACACCCTATTCCCGATTTTTGAATCAAAAAATACGTGATTTACAATTGACGGAAAGCCACAGTCTGAACATCCTGGGAATGAACAGGAAAGGGAAATGTATTTTTCAGGCGTTGGCCGATGAAAAAATAGAATTTGGTGATGCTATATTAGTTCAAGGTGAGTGGAAAAATATTGAAATGTTAGCGCAAGAGAGCCAACATGTCGTTGTGGTGGGAAAAACTAGTGAAGAAGCATCCCAAGCAAAAGCAAATGGAAAAGCACCAATTGCAGGAGCAATCATGTTGGGTATGTTACTTTTGATGACATTTGAAATTGTCCCAGCAGTGACAGCAGTTATAATTGCTGCCATGGCCATGGTATTTACAGGATGTCTTCGAAATATGGATGATGCATATTCTAGAATTAATTGGCAAAGCGTCATTCTCTTCGGTGCAATGCTGCCTATGGCAATCGCCCTAGAAAAAACAGGTGGTGTTCAGTTTTTATCCGATTTATTTGTCAATAACTTAGGAAGGTTTGGGCCAGTTGCTGTCATGGGCGGATTTTATTTATGTACAATGATATTTAGCCAGTTTATTAGTAATACTGCAACAGCAGTTTTATTTGCGCCAATTGCAATTACTTCGGCAATTCAATTGCAAGTAAGTCCTTATCCATTTTTGATAGCGGTTTCTGTGGCCGCTAGTATGGCTTTTGCAACACCGGTAGCGTCTCCACCTAATGCTCTTGTAATGACTGCTGGAGGATATACTTTTAAAGACTTTTTTAAAGCAGGAATTCCATTACAGATTGTTCTGTTAGTTGTCATGCTCTTTGCGATCCCGTTCTTCTTTCCTTTATGATACTTTACAAGAGACAAGCATCTCAAATACACTAGTTATAAAGGGAAACGGTGTGGGGGGACGTAAATTTGAAAGAGCTATGGACAATGCCAGAACTGCTAGAGCAGATGGAACATCATTCGCCAGTATTTCTATTTTTCTATACTCCTTTATGTGGAACATGTGATTTGGCCAAAGAATTCCTATTAATTGTTGAAACAATGGATGAGATACCTCCCATTTATCAGGTTGATATTAATTTGTTAAAGGGAAAAGTGGATCATTGGAGAATAACCAGTGTACCCTGTTTACTGAAAGTAGAAAAAGAAGGGTACAACGAGAAACTTTATGCATTTCAATCAGTAACAAACGTTTATCATTTTATCAAAGGACAAGGTGCGGATAGACATGAAAGCCCCTGAATTTACATTAGCTTCTATATATGATAATGGGAATGTTTCATTAAATGATTATCATGGTACCCCACTTCTAATTACTTTTTGGGTTTCATGGTGTCCAGATTGCCAGAGAGACATTCCAATGAAAGATCACTTATATAAATCAATGGATAAAGACAGATTGAAGATGCTTTTGATTAATGTAAGTGGAAGGGAATACGATCAGAAAAATGCATTAACATACTATGAAAAAGAAAAAATATCTATCCCTTCCCTTCAGGATATTGGAACAAAAGTTTATGATGCATACCAGTGTATGTCAGTTCCTACAACTTTCTTATTAAATAAAGAGCACAACATCGTTGCTAGGTTTAATGATAAATCAACGTTTCAGAATATCGTGAAAGAATTAGGTAAGGTATTATAGAGTGGGGGGCACATAAAAAGTGGCCCCCCTTTTTTAAGATAAATGTATAAGTTTTGGCATCTTCGCCCATTGTCTAGCTCCATCGCTTAATCGATGGGAACTGAAAAAGTGGTTTTAAACTTTTTCAGTTCCTTCCTAATCACTACGGGGCACTTCGGAAGTGACAACTGAAGTCAAAAAGCGGACTTCAAGTTGTCATTCCTCCACTACCCTACGCTCGTGAGCCTAGGCGCTTGCGCATTACACATTTTGCACAGGCGTTAGAGTAAAATGTTTGTGGGTGGAAAAAAAGTAAGTTAAGGAAGAATATGTAACCTTGGTGACGAGTGGGGAAGTGGTTTTATTCCCCACTCGTCACCAAGGACACCAAGCGAAAGCGCGGTAGGTGTGAGCACATCACATGAAAAAAGGATCCTCTTTTTGTATAGTAAGTAACGACCAAGAAACCAACTGTACAAAGAGAAAGGACCCTTACTATGAAAGATACCATACCTAACATCACAATGAAAGAGATAGAAAGAATTACCTTCCGTGCTTTACAGGAAAGC
>NZ_JAHQCS010000183.1 GCF_019042215.1 Evansella tamaricis
GAAGTCCGCTCTTTGACTTCGGTTGTCACTTCCGAAGTGCCCCGTAGAGAGTAGGCGGTGGAGCTAGACAATAAGAAAAGCGGAAACGCCTATGGTCACGAGCGTAGGGCAATGCCCGAAAGTGACAAAACGTAATAATTTTATTTAATAAACTATATAGCTTTCATAACAAAAGTCCTATGTATGGACTATTAAAGTATTGGAGGGATATAAATGAGCTTCACATACGATGACCGTCTTGGAATCTCCGTACCAGTTTTAGAGACGGAATGGGAGAACTTGCACTATGATACACAAGCTGCCATTTTAGAGCAGTGGGAAAGTATTCGTGGCAACATTCCTGACAGAATAAGAGAATTAGAACAATCCATTAATCAACTTCAGCATCAATTGAATAATGAAGAACATTTTGAAAAAAGCTGTGAGTTAAATTCTATGATTTCGGAGTTGGCATCCACAATTAACGATTTGTGGATTTGGTATCGAACTGGAGAAGAAGTGGGAGTAAAAAAAATTCATTCTTAATCCAAGAACGGGGTTTTGTACAAAGGTTTAAACCCCGTTTTATTTTTACTATTGATAAGCATACCATCATATCATTTACCTTATTCCAATGGTAAATCTAAGTCTAGCTGATGTTTTTCAATTAAATGACGCTTTTGGTAAAAAAAATGTGACGCTTCGGATATATGTCGGGCAAATTCATAATTAATGCTCGCACCGGCAATAACACTAAATAGTGGAACTCCCTGTATTAGTTTTCTTCTTGCAAAAGAAAGGAATACAATTTTTATCAGGTGATTTAATGGCCGCTGCATCCAAGCTTCCTCAGTTATTTCCTCTTCGCCTTCGTAAAAGATCCATTCATTGTCATTTATCTTCACCTCCGAAATAAGTTGTTTCCAAGCTTGTTCCTGAAGTGCTCTAGGTAAGGATATGGCGTGAAAAACCTTTAAAACCATCATCATTTCATATGGTTTTCTCAAATCATATCCATATGTCATCGCAACTAGTTGAACCGTTCTCAAATTGATAGTAAGCATTAACGGCAAGTCACTTAAAAACAATGGTAATCCCCCAAAACCTGTTAATCCCCCTTGAGTAAAAGCAATGATCCTCTGCCTTGCCAGTTGTTTTTTTGCGATAAAGCGAAGTTGATCAATGGTAAGTTTCTTCATATCTTCTAACGAATAAATATCCGATTGAAATATTCTTGCCTGTGAAAAGATATTGTCTCTCGTTTGTTGATCCATTCTCCCTTGCTGTGCAGTTGCCTGCAATTGAAATAATACATTGTCCAACCTATTCAACAGCTTCTTCGACCAGTTTACTCCTTCCCTCTTAAAAATTGAATTTATCCCCTTTTGGTACGATAAGGAAAAATCTGTACCCTTATTAGAAAACTGGACACTCTCCCAAAATTCAATTTCATTCCAAACTTGTGTTTCCCTTTGAGATAACGACATGCTTAGACCTCCTCCCAAAAGTCTCTATACTATAATGATATTTACCATAATTCGTTTCAGCACTTTTCCTCAAAATATTTGATGAAAAGCATAGTATAAAATCCTAGAAAGAGTTGTTTTCTCCCGTCTCAACTTCATCTCCTCTCGTGACCATTACCATACCTTTTTCTCAAAAAAAGAGTGTCCCTCTGCTAACGGGACACTCTTCAAATCATTATTAAGTAAGTCTTACAGTATCTCTTGCTATCATCACTTCTTCATTCGTTGGAATGATTAAAACTTTAACCGGTGAATGTGGATAGTTTAGGAATGCTTCTTTCCCTCTGACTTTATTCAAAGTGGGATCCCAATATATTCCCATGAATTCTAGTCCCTGCATTACTTGCGCACGGATAACATCGCTATTTTCGCCAATTCCAGCAGTGAAAATAACAGCATCTAGTCCATGCATCCTCGCTGCATAGGAACCGATATATTTATGAATTCGAGAAGTAAATACTTCGAGGGCTAGTTTTGCCCGTTCATTACCCTCACTTGCTGAGACTTCAATATCCCTTAAATCGCTTGAAAATCCGGATAGAGCTAACATACCACTCTTTTTATTAAGTACTTGTATAACATCCTCAGCACTTAGATTTGCTTTTTCCATTATATATGGAATTAATGCAGGATCAATGTTCCCTGAACGAGTTCCCATTGTCACACCTGCCAATGGAGTGAACCCCATTGAAGTATCTATAGATTTACCACCATCAATTGCAGCAATACTTGCGCCGTTTCCAAGGTGACATGAAATGAGGCGTAAATGTTCAAGAGGACGTCCCAAAATTTCTGCTGCACGTTGTGAAACATACTTATGAGAAGTGCCATGAAAACCATATTTACGGATCCCAAATTTTTCATAATATTCGAATGGTAAGCTATAAAGGTATGATTCCTGTGGCATTGTCTGATGAAATGCCGTGTCAAATACGGCTACGGATGGAACAGTTGGAAGTACTTCTTGGAACGCACGAATTCCAACTAAATTTGCAGGATTATGAAGTGGTGCTAATTCTGAAACTTCTTCAATCCCTTGTATGACTTCTTCATTTAAAACAACTGAATCATTAAACTTTTCTCCACCATGAACAACCCGATGACCAATACCATCAATTTCATTTAATGAGGATATTACCTTATGTGACGTTAGTTTTTCCAAAAGAATTTTAACCGCTTTAGAATGATCCTCAATATCAGTAACTTCTTTCTTTTTTTCTCCATCCACCTCAATGATAAAAATGGAGTCGTTTAAACCGATTCTTTCCACAATTCCCTTTGTCAAAACAGTTTCGTCAGGCATTTCCAGCAACTGGAACTTTAACGACGAGCTTCCAGCATTTATTGCCATAATTTTTGTCATGCTTTTACCGCTCCTTCTAATTTCTATTTCAAACGGCTATCAAAAAGAGAAGAACCTTTCCCTCAACAGTCGATTTTCTATCCTAAGATAATTAGATAATAATAATATCCATGGAATTTGAATCCATGTATTATTTAGCCACGTATTATTTAGCCATGTTTTATTTAACCACGTTTTATTTAGCCACGTATTATTTAGCCACGTATTATTTAGCCACGTATTATTTAGCCATGTTTTATTTAACCACGTATTATTTAGCCACGTATTATTTAGCCACGTATTATTTAACCACGGGATTACTGGAAATGCAACCTCTGTTTCACTCAAAAATAAAAAACAGTTATAGTACAGCTCTCCCTTCAAGGCAGTAAAATGTACTGATTTTCCCAGTAGTATTTAGATTCCCCTGTTTTTATACAGTTTAATAATTACCGGTTAAATCATTATTCGGAGAAAATGAATTTTTTGTGAACAATTTATTTTTGTCCTAACTGGTTTTCGAACCATTGAGAAATACGTAACATCATGTCCTGAAGAGATACTTGATTTGAAAATGAAGGTAATTCCACAAGTAAAGCTTGTTTAGGTCCTTCGATACTTTCTTTCTTTTTTCTTATTATAAGAATACTTTTTCCCCACTTCTCATTTTTAAACATGGTTTTCGGCAATTGCATTAAAGAATAAATTATGCCTTCTTTCTTTATGTAATTATGTAAGTTAGTAGCCTCTTCTGTCTCAAATAAAAAATTAGGAACTAAAAAGAATAAAAACCCTCCAGGTTTAATATGCTTCATGGATTTTTCAATCATTAGATGATGGACTAAGGAATGTTCCCCCTCCGACGCCATGTCAAATTGAGATGCAATATCATCCTTTGGATAATAACCAACTGGCAAATCGCAAACAACTGCGTCCACATTACTAACAAATGGTGCGGAAATACTGTCTTGGTGAAACAAATCTACCGAGTGCTCCTGTAAATTTGCGTTTACATAAGATAGTTTTACTAAAGTCTCATCAGCATCTGCCCCTATTCCATGGGCATTGCTTGTAAGCTGGTTCATTACAGCAAATAAAAGATTTCCCGCACCTACTGCAGGGTCTAATATCACACTAGTTTGAAGTCTATTTTCATCAAGGGAAATGACTTTGTTCAGTAAATAACCCATGAATAAACTAACTGCATCTGGAGTCATGGCATGATGGGGCTGTGTCCCCTCCTTCATTCCCTTTAAAATTGCTAATTGCATCCCCCGACGATATTCTTCCTTCGTCCACTCTTGATTAGTAATTTTACTAATTAATTTCGTCAATTCATCCCTCTTTGTTGCATCCACATTAGGGAGCACATGACCTTGAAATACACACTCTCCCATTTCTCCCAAGGCATCTAAATATGGTATATCCATTTCCGTTTGAAGAATTTCAGCACCTTGATTTAAAACATGATATAAAGTCCCTGTATTTGTATCTGATTGCATCCTTATCCTCTCCTCATTCACACGCTTGTCCATTTTTTGTACTTAATTACCTATTCTAGCAAAGATAACTAGGAGTTAAACGAAATTAAATATATTTCCTAAAAAAAATCAAATTAATTTTAAAAAGAGTGCCCAAAAGCTAAATTTCGCTTTTTGGACACCCTTTATTTCCGTTCACCTAACAAACTTTTATTATTTGGCAGCCTTGGCAGCCTCAATCACGCCTTCGTAATTTGGATGCTCTGTCACTTCTGAGACATATTCAGCGTATGTTACAGTATCATTACTATCTACTACAAATACTGAACGGCTTAAAAGTCTTAATTCTTCAATGGCTACCCCATAATTTTTCCCGAATGATAAATCACGGTGGTCAGAAAGGACACTAATATTTTCAACACCTGCTGCTGCACACCATCTCTTCTGCGCAAATGGAAGATCTACACTAATCGTTAAGATTTCCACACCATTTAACTTGGAAGCTTCTTCATTGAAACGGCGAGTTTGTTGATCACAAACACCTGTGTCTACCGAAGGAACAACGCTAATAATACGTACTTTCCCTTTTGAATCAGCTAGTGTCACTTCTGAAAGATCATTTGCAAGTACAGTGAAATCAGGAGCCTTGTCCCCTACATTTACTTGAGTACCTAACAATGTTACTGGGTTCCCTTTAAATGTTACTTCTGCCATGTGCCAATCTCCTCCTAGTTTTATTGGATACATACATAAAATACCACATCTAACACCTATTTACACAGTGATATGCTTGTTTTTCAGAAAAAAATAGCCCGGACCAATTACGTCCGGACTAGCTTTCAATTAAATATTATATCTCAGGGTCCACATTTACATTTACATTAGTAGGAGCTTGGGGTGGTTGATTTGGCTGTTGCTGCGTTTTATTTTGTGAATTTTGCGTTGTTTGAAGCATCTGCTGAATCTTATCTACCACTTGTGGAGTAAACTCTAACAGCTTTTCGTACAAATGAGTATTTTGATCCAAGTGAACCATCTTTACACCTTGTCCACTTACGACGAGGAATGCGATTGGAGTTATGGATACACCTCCACCACTACCACCACCAAAAGGATGCTTCTTATCAGAATCATTATTCGGATGTTTTGTTTGGTCTAACACAAATTCACTACCACCTGCGGCAAATCCAAAACCAACTTTGGATATTGGCAAAATCACACTACCATCTGGAGTTTCAACTGGATCTCCTACAATGGTATTTACATCTACCATCTCTTTCAAATTTTCCATAGCTGTTTTCATAAGGCCTTGAATTGGATGTTCAGACATTCATATCCCTCCTTGCATCTGTGTTTACTTTGAACAAAGTCCTGCCTTTTTTCAAGTGACGCAGCACCTTTATTCCTGCAAGGATAGCATGTCCGATTCGAAACGAAACCATGCATTTAAACGAAGTTTTCAATGTCATTTGTTGAAATTCAGGAACCACTTCAATTTTTGGTTCAGATTTTAATTTCATGTAATTTGCCATTATTCCTATAATGTTCCCTTTTGTGGCCCATAAAAACCCTGAAGTGGACCCCGTTAGGGCAGCATCCCCTGTGCCCATCAATGTTTTCCAATAAAATTCATTGATACTCACCTTTTTCATAAACTTCCGTACAATTGTGTGGAACCCAATTACCCGTTTTACAAAGCGTTCAAAATGCTTCATATCATCAAGGAATCTATGGAGGGTAAATTTCTCTTCCATTTCTTTTGTTCCTAGAGCACTTTCCCTTTTTTCTTTATAAAATACAGAGGGACTCTCATCATCAATAGCCAATACCGGGACCTTTATTTTATATTTTATTAATCCAAATAAAAGCGTAAATTTAACAGACAGATCATCATCTTTTCCATCATGAACATATGTTATGTAAACTTTCACCTTGAAAAATATCAAAAACGGCAATAGTAAAGCTAATAAAATATATTTCATCAATACCCCCCTTTCCGACATAAAAAAACCTGCTGGTATATTATCCAACAGGTCAGGCCATTCTATTACAAAAATTTTACTTAATTTCCTTTCTTTCTAGGTTCCAATACAACAAGTGTATCTGCAAAGTAATCATGTAATCCTTTTTTCTCGGGATGGAAAGCCACAATAAGATAAATGATGTTCGTCAAAAAAAGTGACTGGTGAATATATCTTCCCACTAGTTCCCTCATTACAGTAGATTTCCAGGTCAAAAATTCTTCTTTCTGTGGAAGGACTTTTATCCCCAAAATACGTTTTCCCAATGTTTGTCCCCACTTCTTCGTAAGAATGATAAAATATCCGAAACTTATGGATGCACCTAAAATGCCTCCAATGGAATAAATACCAATATTAAGAGTAGAGAGATCCGTTAAACGGAAAAATGGAGTTAGGATTATCCCACTAATACTTGAAATTACCACAAGGTCAATAAGGTATGCCCATAATCTCATCCAAAAACCTGCATAATATGGAGTTTCTGTTAGTTTTCTTTCCCATAGGCCATCTGTGTCAGTTTCTACTATTTCTCCTTTATGTTCACTCATCATTTTACTCACCTCAGTTCGTATATAGGTACAGAAGTTGTGGACCATGATTCTCTTGAATTAAACTTTTCAATCCAAGAAACTCCATATCCCTTTGAACAAATTGCTGTGATACGAAGGAAAAGAGAGATGGTAAACCAAGGTATGACTCATATTCAACAACACTCAAATCTCCTCGACCTAAATCGTCCCTAAACTGATCAATCACTTCATGGAGATGACCGATACCATCAATCAAACCGGATTCATAGGCTTGTTTTCCACTATAAATACGGCCATCTGCAAGTTCATATACTTCATTTCTTGACAATCCCCTTCCCGCTTCAATGACATCCACAAATTGCTCATAGGATTCATCAATAAGTTCTTGAAGAATTGCTCTTTCCTCTTCTGTCATCTCACGTGTGGAAGACAGAATGTCTTTATATGGACCGCTTTTAATAACTTCCGAATGTATTCCCCATTCTTCGGCCAATTCACTGAAATTTAGAGATTGCATAATGACCCCGATAGATCCTGTAAGCGTTTGGGCGTTTGCAAACACCTTCTCAGCAGGGGCAGCAATATAATACCCTCCACTTGCTGCTAAGCTTCCCATCGATATGTATACTGGTTTTTGATATGTCTCTTGAATGTCCACAATACGATCATGAATTTCATGACTTTCCACAACACCACCCCCTGGGGTGTTCACACGAATAATAATTCCATGAACATCAGAGTCCTCTGCTGCAGCATCCAACTGCTTTAAAAAATTTTTGTGATTATACCCAATGGATTGAAACAATCCACCAGCATCATAATTATCCTGAATCGTACCATTTAAATGGACAACTACAATTTTTCCTTGGGCACTTCCACTTTCTATCACCTTTTCTTCAAAAGTGGAGTCAACTCCACTGAATAATTCTTCAAAGCTTGTTGAAAATACAGTTGTGACTAAAGAAACAGCACTGGATACTAAAAACAATGCTACAGCAAGTATCACAGCAAACCAACGTTTTGAACTCACTTTAATTCCTCCCCATCGTTTTTTATTTGTTCAAGTTGTATTATACTTATATAAGGTTGATACAAAAATGATTCTTTTTGAATAAAGTCTTCATGAGTTAGAAATTACATAATCAAAAAGAATAAGCAGTTCGAATCTAATAATAATATACAAAAGAGAAAGGAAGAAACGCTTATGACTGATAGAAAAAAGGTTTTTCTATACTATAATTCTTCCCAGGAGTTGGAAACTAAAATCCAAGATTTACGAAATCTCGGTAAAAAGTATGAATTTCAGCTTGTTCAAGATGCTGCTGAAGCAGACATTATCGCAAGTATAGGAGGAGATGGGACTTTTCTACAAGCGATTCGAAAGACAGGATTTCGCGAAGATTGCTTATATGTAGGGATTAACGCTGGTCGCCTTGGATTTTACACAGACTTCAACTTAAGCAATCTTGAAGGAATTGAACTAGGGATGAAATCCAATATTGTAGAGGTTCACAGATACCCCACTTTGGATGTTACAGTGGATGGTAAGCAACATTTCCAGTGCATTAATGAATGCTCCATACGCTCGAATATTATTAAAACATTTGCAATAGATGTATACATTGATGGTTTACATTTTGAAACATTCCGTGGTGATGGCATGGTAGTTTCTACACCTACAGGAAGTACAGCGTATAATAAATCCCTTAGAGGAGCCATAGTTGATCCTAGACTAAAGGCAATACAACTAACAGAAATAGCATCTCTAAACAATAATGAATACCGTACATTAGGTTCCCCTTTGTTACTAAGTGGAGACCGTGAATTAGTATTAAAAATAATTCAAGATGGAAATGATCATCCGATTATCGGAGCCGATAATGAAGCATTAAGTATCCGTCACTGTCATGAAGTCCAGGTTAAAATCTCTGAAAAACAAATTAAAACATTAAAATTAAAGGATAATTCCTTTATCCATAAAGTTAAACGAAGTTTCTTATAGAATTACCATCTAATGAACGTCTCCATCCCGAGACGTTCTTTCTTTTTTACAGCATTTTACGATCGTACATAACAGAGTTATCTACAATTGTTTTTTCCACTTCCACATTTAGCCATTCATCAGGGCTTAAATCAAATAAATCCTTACTTAAAATCGTAAAATCAGCGACATAACCTTTTCTTATCATCCCCCGCTCTGCTTCTTTGTTAATAGCTTCTGCACTACCTACGGTGAACAATCGAAGTGCCTCAAATAGTGATAACTTTTCGGTTGGTATATAACCTTCATGATTTTCATCATTTGGCTTTCTTCTAGTAACCGCTGCATGGATTCCCAATATTGGGTTTACAGGTTCAATTGGCGCATCAGACCCTCCAGCACAAAGGAGCCCCTCTTGTAACAATCTTCTCCAAGCAAAAGAATAGGGAATTCTTTCTTGCCCTAATCGTTCTTCCACCCAAGGAAAGTCTGTTGCAACAAAACGGGGCTGGATATCAAGGATAAGAGGCAGTTTTTTCATTCGCTGTATTAAATCTTCCCTTGTAACTTGCAGGTGGATTAGTCTGTCCCGTTTCCCATCTGGTACGGGATATTTTTCTATGGCATTTAATGCATATTCCAAAGCCAGATCACCGATAACATGAATTGCCACAGGCATTTCTAGCTCCCTTGCTCCCTTAACAATCTCAGATAATTCATCAGGTGTATGAATGGCTACCCCTTGAGTAGACTTATCATCTGAATAAGGTTCACTTAACAGGGCTGTCCTCCCCCCTAATGCTCCATCTGCAAAAATTTTAACAGAACCAAGTTCAATAAAAGAGTGGTCCCTTTCATCTAAAGCCATGATTTGATCTGTCACCTCATGATGAATGAGGAGATTCGCCCGAAACTTATTCCTTTTCCCATCAATTACATCATAAAATGTTCTTAACGTTCCAATCGGGTCACCATAGTAATTTAGATCTTCTGTATGTGCCCCTACAAATCCATGTCGATACAAGTCTTTCAAAGAAGCTTCCATTGCTCTTTTAATATAATTTAAACTTTTTGTTGGCATTACTTCTTTTACTAATTCCTGCGCCTGATCCAATAAATAACCGGTGGGCACACCAGCTTCGTCTTTTACAATTACACCTCCGGGAGGTTCATTCGTTTGTTCTGTAATCCCAGCCAACTGCAGCCCCATTGTATTGGTTACAAGAGCATGTCGACAAACCCTCGATAAGACAATGGGCTGTTCTTGGGAAATCTCATCTAAGACAAATCTGTCGGGAATCTTCTTAGATGGAAAAAGATTCTCATTAAACCCTTCGCCGATCAACCAATCATCAGGAGACAATTTCTCCATCGTATTCAGTAATATATGTTTCAATTTCTCGATACTATTGACTTCTGATAAATCTAACCGCAGAAGTTTTTCACCATGTCCAATCATGTGTAAATGACTATCCACAAACCCAGGATACATTACCGCTCCCATAACATCCTCAAAATCAGTAATTTTCCCGGCATATTTAGTCCGGAGTTGGTTCTCCTTACCCACATCTATAATGACCCCATTTTCCACGAATACAGCTTCGCATATTTCATCTTCCTGATAAAGTGTTCGAATCTTTCCTCCAAACCAAAGTGTCCCCACTGGTATCCCTCCTCCTAACGTTGGTAAAAACCAATTTATAACAAGAATACCATAAATACAATTCAGTTTAAAAACGCTTGGGTCCCTGTGCTGCGATTACTCGTCGCAAGGCAGCAAGGATGCAATCACAGTAGTAGCCTGCCTGAAGTGATCCGAGCCCCAAGGTGTAAAAACTTATTCTTTCTTACCTATTTAAAAAGGAGTATCTCCATTGAGATACTCCTTATGCCATTCTTATTTTATTATTGAGATTGACCACCAAATTGTTGCTCGGCCATTTGTACTAAACGCTTCGTGATTTCTCCACCCACTGAACCGTTAGCACGTGATGTAGCATCAGCACCTAGCTGAACACCAAACTCTTGTGCGATTTCATATTTCATTTGATCCAACGCTTGTTGGACACCAGGGACTAATAATTGGTTAGAACTATTGTTGTTCGCCATGTTTTTCACCTCCCTTGTACACATAGATTGTGTACTTAAGGGAGAGTTCATTCATAATAAAACATGGTTTTTGATTCCAATTTGTGGTACAATCCAGTTCCATTTAGAATAGTTCATGAAATTCTTCATCTAATGAACTCTTTCCAGAAATGATAACCGTTTCTATCCCTTCAACGGCTTCCTGCACATAACGGTCAATGTCTATTTTTGTTTCATAATGATTTGCCTTTTCTTTATTTGGTTTTGTCTTTGACTGGGCTGGTAAAAAGATAGTACAACAATCCTCATAAGGAAGAATTGATAAATCATATGTCCCAATTCGGTGAGCAATTTCGATAACCTCTAATTTATCCATCGTGACTAAAGGACGAATAACAGGGAGGTTAGTGACTTCATTGATAGTGTGCATACTGTCTAACGTCTGGCTTGCCACTTGACCAAGACTTTCACCATTTACGATAGCAAGCGCATTATTTTTCTTAGCTACCGCTTCTGATATTCGTAACATAAAACGCCTCATTATTGTCATTTCATAATTATCCGGAACTTGTTGATGAATTTCTTTTTGGGCTTCTGTAAAAGGAACAATATGAAGTTTTAACTCCCCTCCGTATTTCGTTAAAACTCTCGCGAGATCCTCCACCTTCTGTCTTGCTCGATCATTTGTAAAAGGTGGACTGTGAAAGTGGATTGCTTCTAATTTGAC
This sequence comes from Evansella tamaricis, assembly GCF_019042215.1. Taxonomy (GTDB): domain Bacteria; phylum Bacillota; class Bacilli; order Bacillales; family Salisediminibacteriaceae; genus Evansella; species Evansella tamaricis. The sequence goes on from NZ_JAHQCS010000183.1 coordinate 11,676, forward strand.
TCCACGCTTTAAAGCTAAATATCCTGCCACAGGACTATCGATTCCACCAGATAACATTAACAACACTTTCCCTGCAGTACCAACAGGGAGTCCCCCGGCACCTTTTATTGTTTTACATAATATATAAGCTGCTTCCTGACGAATCTCTACCCTTACTTCCACATCCGGATGATGAACATCCACTGTCATTTTCTGTGTGTTTCTTAAAATATGGGAACCAATATGATAATTTAATTGTTGGGAACGACCTGGATAATCTTTGTTCGGTCGTTTAACCGTTACTTTAAATGTTCCATCTTCATCGGGAATAGCATCTTTAACTGCCCATAGAGCAGCATCATCAATTAACTCTTGCTCAAGGTCCACTTTAAGTGCTGGACTAAAGGAATGTATACCAAAAATCTCTTTTAGTTTTTCGGAGACTTCCCTCTCGTTTTCTCCATTAAGTTCCACAAACATTCTACCGAACGTCCGATTAACTCTGACCTCTTTAAATTCATTGAGTTTTTTTCTGACAGTGTCTAATAATTTCCGTTCAAACTCTTTTCGGTTCTTTCCTTTTAAAGATAATTCAGCATACCGAATTAATATATGATTATACTTCATTCCTTTTCAACCACCTTTTTCAAAGATATAACAACTTCGGTGAATGAGTTAATAAATTCTTTTGCTTCATCCATTGTATTCTCATAAGTCAATGAAAGTCTTATACCACTGGAAGCACGGTCCTCCGATAACCCAATTCCTTGTAAGATCCTGCTCGGTTCACTTTGTTTTGATGAACAAGCTGATTTTGTGGAAACATAAATATCCTTTTCCGCCAGGGCTTGGACAATCACTTCCGGTTTTATACCAGGAACAGATAGATTTAAAATATGCGGTGCTCTATCACCTGGAGAATTAATAAAAACTCCGGGAATCTTTACACATTCTGCTTCTAACCAACGGTTTATCTCGAAAAGTGATTCGGTTAATTGCTCGGATTTTTCGAGCACCATACGTAACGCCTTCACCATAGCTACTGCACCAGGAACATTTTCGGTGCCTGCACGAACCTTCCTTTCTTGACTACCACCAGATAATAAAGGATTTAATAAGACACTATCCCGTACATACAACAATCCAGTTCCCTTTAACCCGTGAAATTTATGAGCTGACATTGTGGCCAAATCAACACGGTGTAGTGGTAGGGGGACTTTCCCAATTCCTTGAACATGATCCACATGAAATAAAGCTTTTGGATAATTCCCTATTAACTTGCCAATTTGTTCAATGGGCTGGATGGATCCAATTTCATTATTAACATGAATGAGAGAAACAAGGATTGTATCATGAGAAATAGCATCTCTCACTTGTTCAGGTGACACTATTCCATTATGATCAGCTTTTAGAAAAGTAACCTTAAATCCTTCTGCCTCTAATTGCTGAAAGGCTTCCAACGAAGAGGCATGTTCCATATTACTTGTAATCAGGTGGGTCCCGCGATTTCTATTTTGTCTTGCAATTCCCTTAATTGCCAGGTTATTTCCTTCTGTACCTCCAGAGGTGAAAACTATTTCCTTTGCCTTCACCTGCAATAGTTGTGCAGCTCTTTCTCTAGCCTGTAATAAAAGTCTTTCCGATGCTTTTCCCAAAGGATGGAGAGAAGATGGATTACCAAAAAAGTCTGTTGCTGATTTTATATAAGTATCAATTACTTCTTTATATGGTTTTGTTGTTGCGCTGTTATCAAAATAAATCATAAAAAAACCCCTTTTTAACATCGTTCTGCAACAATTTATCTTATCACAACTATTTCGATCTGTCTCACTTCATCACATAGTCTTCCCTTGAGAAGATCCTCTTCATCATCATCAGATGTTATAATATAATTATTCAAATATATCATTTTCTTTTGTATGAACATTCTTTACATAATCCCTAAAATAAAACCAAAACTACTGATGAGAAAGGGGGGACGTAATGAAACAACTGATTTTCAAAAAGAAGGATACATTCATCTTAGGTCTTATGATGTTTGCACTATTTCTAGGTGCAGGTAATTTAATATTCCCTCCTGCCCTTGGACAAGGTGCGGGTACTAATGTAATACCAGCAATACTTGGCTTTTTAGTCACCGGAGTAGGTTTACCGGTACTTGCAATTCTCGCCATTGCAAAGTCAGGAGGTGATTTACAAAAAGTTTCCGAAAGGGTTGGCCCTCTATTTGCAGTCCTATTTCCTCTAGCCGTTTATTTAGCGATTGGTCCTTTATTTGGAATACCTAGGACAGGATCTGTTGCCTATGAAATTGGATTAACTCCACATCTGCAAGGGGATAGTTCCCATTCCCCGTGGAGTTTATTAGTGTTTACATTCTTATTTTTTACCACTAGTTATTGGTTAAGTCTCAACCCATCGAAACTTGTGGGACGCATTGGAAAAATACTGACCCCAATCATTGTAGTAATATTAGCCGTATTAACCATTACAGGAACAATGAATCCAATGGGGTCTTTGAACTCTCCAACTCCTGATTATCATAAATTAGCATTCTTTAAAGGGTTTCACGAAGGATATTATACAATGGATGCTATTGCCGCCCTTGTTTTCGGAATCATTGTCATTCAACGGCTCAAAGAAAATGGGGTCGTCTCCTCCAAGTCTATAATGAAGAAAACAATGGAAGTAGGCATTATTGCAGGTCTCGGCCTCTCCTTTGTTTATTTATCATTAGCTTATTTAGGAGCAACAAGTGTGATGACTATTGGGTATCACGATAATGGGGGTTCTATATTAACTGGAATTTCTCAAGAACTTCTCGGGAGTATAGGGGTAATTTTATTGTCCCTAATTATTACATTAGCCTGCCTTACTACATCCGTAGGCTTAATCTCTGCTTTTGGGGAGTATGTCCAAATTACGATCCCTAACATTCCATATAAACTAACAACTGGTTTAATCGGACTTTTTAGTTTTATCATGGCCAATCTGGGCCTAACGCAACTTATACAATTTTCATTGCCTATGTTAATGATGATTTATCCCGTTGCAATCGTATTAATAATTTTAACAATTATGAAAGATCTCTTCCTAGAGAAACGGGCAATCTTTAAAGGAGCCGTCATCGGAACTGCTATCATTAGTATTTCTGATGGGTTGAGCCACACTACCCTATTTGCAAATACATTAGAGCCAATATTAAGTTTACTTCCCTTATGGGAGCTAGGATTAGCGTGGCTTATTCCCTCTATTGTAGGGGCCTTTATTGGTTTCTTGTCTTCCAAAAAAACTCTAAAAAACGATGGCTCATAAATACGAAGCCATCGTTCATTTACATTTATTCATCCAATACTAGTTCTAAAAGTTTATCTATAGAAATAATCTTATTCGGAGCAATTTCGTCAAAATCACCTGGATATATAGCATTCGGTACTAAATTCTTTCCTTCTTCATAATATTTGTCTTGCAAATCACTTGATTCTTTACTATCAAACTCTGATTTACCATTTCTATAATTATCATCAACAATTATCGAGACTTCATCATCTTTCAAATCGTAAATATTGCCTTCTGATTTTTGGGAAGGACTCGTGTTTTCTGAAGAAAAAGATAGAAAAACCATTATCCATATTCCCATGCACATCAGTGTTACCGGAAATAGTACAAATAATTGTTTTTTCATGTCTTTACCCTTTCAAAACTATGATTTTTGAAGTGAAGTGAACTGTGTAACTTTTTCTAAAACATCTGGTACTATAGGCTTTAATCCCTCTAATGCCAATTCTAATGCTTCCTCATATTGATAATGCCTAAAACAATCTTCAGCCTGCAATAATTTTATATTTAAATCATCGTAATCTCTTCGGTACCTATTTCCATATTGTATGACACTTTCAGCCAGTTTTGCCTCTTCCATGGTTGCAAATAAATTTTCAACACATTCATTCACATAACCCGTCGCCTCGTCCACTCTTTGAATAACATCTTCCATTGAGATAGGTAGCTCATTTAATTTTTCGGAAGCTTTCCTTAAGGATTGCTGCGCCCGATCAGACTGATCTAATAGATGGTGCGGGATACCAGGTAAATTACTCCTCTTCAACTTCCTTTGAGCATACAGAAGTCTTTCCTTTAATTCTCTTATTGCTTCATCTGCGGTTCGCTCATTACGACGGAGATGATTTAAACTTTCTCTCGATTCTTCTATCTGGCTTTCTATCTCTCCAATTGTCAATTCAAAATCTTGAAGCATTTTCATTAATGATGTAAATGTTTGTTTCTTTTCAGTGATTCCATCTTCCATTACAGAAAGTTGATTTTGAATATCCTTCCAATTCTTTTCTAACTTTAATTGCTTTTTATCCTCTTCATCTGATATGCGGTAACTTAACTTCACTTTTTCCGTATCTGCCCGTAATCGTTGGATTTCACCAGGAAGCTTCTCCACACGAAACTTTATACTTGGTAAAATATCTTCAACATGTTTTCTTGCCAAAACTTCCTGTTCAAGCTTTTCGTAAATATCATCAATATGATTTTGAATCGAATCAATAGGATCAGTAACTTCATGAATTTTTAAATTTTCAACAAGTGGGAGTAATGCTAAAAGACTCTTTTTTAATTCTTTCACTTGCCATTTAAAGGAGAAATGCTTTATAGGATATCCTTCTTCCTCCATCTGCACTAATCCTTTTTCCAAAGCTTCTATTTGTTTGGGAATATCCTTTTCTATTTGAACCAAATATTTTGGCACTTTTTCAATAGCATCATCAATGAAATTTATCTGATCACGAATAGTCTGTAACACGTCTCTCGCCTGTAAGTAATTTCCGGAATCAGTTTCCGATTCAAAAGTAGTAAATAATGATTGGGTTTCTTTTAAATATCTCTCAAACCTTACAGTCGAACCACTTAATTGACCTTTATGAGACCAGAGTTTTTTCTTTACATCGTTGAATAGATCCTTTACTTGACCGATCTCTTCCCGATTTTGTTCTTCACTATGTACTAACTGGTCCACTTCTTCTATCATTTCATCCATATGTTCCTTAATTTTATTAAACTCTTCATCAACGAATGAAATAATTTTTTTTGCTTTCCCAAAACGATATTTATTTGCCATATCTTCAATGTCAAATAGTTTCTCCTCCATGTCAGGCAATTGAAGGGTTATAATCTCATCCCATTCATTTCTCCACTCTTCAAAACGTTCTTGAGTTTCTCCTGACATTTTTAAGCTTTTTATTTTTGAAAGTTCCTCTGTCACCGGGGTATTCATTAACTGTATCTTTTTACTTTCTAACCGATCTACTTGTTTATAAATAAGTTTCCTTGACCAGGCCCCATATACAATGATAAATAATAGTAATACAAGTATTCCATATACATAATAAATAAACATATGAGACCACCCCTTATCTAAAAGTAGAAATTTCCTTATTCTTATATTAGCATACAAAAAGATATAATTTATTACAAAATATAACTTTTTCTGATTTATTTCTCCCTTAATCAACAGAAAGGATGATTAACATGATACGGTTCGATGGTCATATTCATTCACCATATTGTCCACACGGAACATCCGATTCTTTTGAACAATATATTGAAAAGGCATTAGAACTTGGATTTGAGCAAATTTCTTTTACAGAACATGCCCCACTTCCTGAATCATTTTGTGACCCTGTTCCAACAAAGGATAGCGCAATGACCACAGATCAGTTACAGCGTTATTTAGAGCATTTATTACGACTAAAAAAGGTCTACAAAGAAGACATCACAATTAACATTGGTTTAGAAGTGGATTATATTGAAGGGTATGAAAGTGATACCCGCAGACTATTAAACGAATGGGGAAACCATTTAGATGACGCCATACTCTCTGTCCATTTTCTCAAGAATCGGGATAACTACCGTTGTCTTGATTATAGCTGGAAAGAGTTTGAAACCATCATTAAAGAGTACGGTTCGTTGGAAAAAGTTTATAAAAAATATTTTGAAACACTTATCCTATCCATACAAAGTGATTTAGGCCCCCATAAACCGAAACGGATTGGTCACATTACCTTAGTTCGTAAGTTCCAAGAATTATTTCCCAGGACATTCGATGATAGTTCTTATGTTATGGAAGTATTAACGGTTCTTCAAAGAGAAGGACTTGTCCTAGATGTAAATGGCGCTGGACTTGTGAAGCCATATTGCAATGAATTCTATCCCCCCATCCCATGGATCTTGAAAGCAAAAGAAATGGGAATTCCATTTGTTTATGGTTCTGATGCCCACCGTGCAAACTTACTTGGTACTGGGTTGGAGCAGGTGGATTCCATATTGGGTTCCACAAAATCTAGTCAGTAGGGATGTTACGATTCATGTTTTTGGTTACTTCCTCTAAAAAGTGGGATGCGATCCATTCAGCTAGTTCTGAAAAATATTGGTCCATAAAATGATTTTCATGTGGCATCAGATGGTAAACCTCCCTGATATACTGGGGGTGTAAAAATGGCATTGTTAACATTCCCCTTAGTTGGAGAACAAAATATTCATTAGGTAACGAAGCAATTTCTTTATTTTCATATGCTATATGCATTAAAGATACGAAAAGGTGTTTTTCTTTTGCTAAATAAGTAGTCATCAATTCTCTCACTAAAGTAGTATCAAGAGTAATTTCACGATGGACAAACCTTGCTAAAGCATGCTTAGTTTGCTGATAAACCATCACATCCCATATGGCGCGGAGTAAACAGTCATAAGCAGTATCTTCCTGCTTTTCTGCACGGATCACTTGATTTTCAATTTTAAGAACATACTCCTCTAAAAATTCTGTAATTAATTGTTCAAGAAGTCCCTGTTTACTCCCGAAATAATAGGAAATGAGTGCAACATTACACTCCGCCTTTTTAGCAATGTCCCTTACAGATGTACCTGAAAACCCCTGAACATTAAAGAGTTCGATAGCAGCATTTATCACTTTTTCCTTTGACGCCTTTTTCCCCATAAATCCACCACCTTTACTCATGATATATCGGAATTGATTACTTTATCATTCTTCTTCAATTATATTAATCCTATAGTGATTAGTCGATATAAACCTCTAAAACAATACTACTTTTATAATTTGTGATATACTTTTGCAAATAAAACATGGAGGTAAGTAGTATGTTTCAATCACAAAAATATGATGGGTCCTTGACAAGGCAATATGAATTACTATCCAAACAATTAGATGCCCTCTTAACTGGTGAAGAAGATCTTATAGCAAATTTAAGTAATGCAACCGCCCTATTAAATCAGTTTCTTTCTGATGTGAATTGGGTTGGTTTTTATTTATGGAAAGGAAACGAACTGATCCTCGGACCATTCCAAGGACTTCCAGCATGCGTGAGAATCCCTTATGGAAAAGGCGTATGTGGTACAACTGTAAAAACAAGAAAAACATTACGTGTGGAAGACGTTCACCAATTTCCAGGTCATATTGCTTGTGATGCTGCTTCTAATTCTGAGATTGTCATTCCTTTAATTAAATTAAAAAACAATGAACTACTTGGGGTACTCGATATTGATAGTCCGAAAAAGGGACGTTTTACTATAGAAGATCAAGAAGGATTAGAACTATTTGTAAAAACGTTAATGAATCACTTGAAATAACAGTTTTTCTTGACTTCTCATTTTAGAAATTATACACTATACTTTGTGCGAATAAGACAGCCACGGTAAACATCGTCTGATTCATTTTATTCCCGTTTGATAGAGACTGTCAAAAGTCCTGGCACGACTGTGTCGCTGTGTAAACACAGCTATAAAACGAGGTGTATCGAGTAACCTCTAGCTGTCGAGGCGAGGGTACATGAAAATAAAATGACCAAATGAATGGGATTACCACTGTTATTTATTTCACGAACATTTACTTATAAAGGAGGAGCTAATTATGGCTCGATATACTGGACCAAGCTGGAAGCTTTCCCGTCGATTAGGAATTTCCCTAAGCGGAACTGGAAAAGAGCTTCAAAAACGCCCTTATGGACCTGGTGAACATGGTCCTAACCAACGTAAAAAACTTTCTGAGTACGGACTTCAACTTCAAGAGAAGCAAAAATTACGTCACATGTACGGCATGAACGAGCGTCAATTCCGCCGTCTTTTTGATCAAGCAGGTAAACTTCAAGGTATCCACGGTGAAAACTTCATGATTCTTCTTGAATCTCGTCTAGATAACCTTGTTTACCGTTTAGGTCTTGCTCGTACTCGCCGTCAAGCTCGTCAGCTTGTTAACCACGGACACGTTACTGTGAATGGAAGCCGTGTTGACATTCCGTCATTCCGCGTTGTTCCTGGTCAAACTATTGGTATCCGCGAAAAATCACGTAACTTTGACATCGTTAAAGACTCTATTGAAGTTAACGACTTTGTCCCTGCTTATTTAGATTTTGATGCTGATAAACTAGAAGGAACATATACTCGTTTACCTGAGCGTTCTGAGTTACCTGCTGAAATTTCTGAGCAACTTATCGTTGAGTTCTACTCACGTTAATACGAATCATCAAACCCCTCAAAACCTTTTAATAGTGGTTTTGAGGGGTTTCTTTTGTCTTGGATGGCCTCCTAAGATATCATAAAATCTCTTTAATACGGATTAAAAGAGTATTAAACTCAAATGGCTTTATTAAATAGTTACTACCCTTATCTTCTTCTGTAGAAATAAATTGTTCAAAAACAACTTCCCTGTAACCAATATACAGAACAGGTATGTCCCCCCATACGCTTTTAAATTCTTCCTTGTCCCAACCATTTTTCGTTGGCATTTCTATATCAAATATAATTAGCTCTGGTTTATCCGAATGAACAAGTGCTATAGTCTGTTCACTTGAATCTGCAAGTAAAATATGATAACCCTTACTTTCAAGATAAAGCTTAAGTAACCCTTGAATTCCAGTGTCATGTTCAGAGATTAAAATTTTCTTCTTTGCCATGTACAGCACTCCTCTTTTGAAAATTACATCCCGCATATAGGTTTGAAAATATCCTCCATTTCCTTTACCTATAATTCTGTTCAGAGTTCTTGTTCATGGCATGAAGAGTGTCTATTATTTACGGGTTGAACAATATAAAATTAGATTACTCATATATTTTAAATAGCCTCGGTTAAATATAGGTAAAAAAATTGAAACCATTTTTCATAACTTCCATTTACTTCCCCGCACAAATGGGAATGGAGATAAAAAATTTACTGCCTTCATTTACTTCACTCTCCGCCCAAATCTCCCCTTTGTGTCCCAAGACAATCTCTTTTACTATAGCTAGTCCCAAACCAGTCCCATTATGATTATTGTAGGTATTTGATGTTTTTCCTTTATAAAATCGATCGAATATTTTTGGTAAATCTTCTTCGCTAATTCCAACACCATTATCTTTAATTAGAATAGTTAACCGATTATTATCTTTACCTATATAAGACGTGATAGAGATTTTGCCCCCCACTTCAGAGGTGTTTTTAATGGCATTTGAAATAAGGTTTGATATAACCTGATCCATTCGTTCCACATCGATTGAACCTTTGAATCGTTTAAAGTTCTTTGGATCACCAACTTGGTGAAACTCTCTCTTTCCTTGGGAAACTTCAAAACTAAATTTTTGATACACTTGCTCGAGCCAAAGATCAATACGAGTATCTTTCAAATTTAAGCTGGCCTTTCCCGCTTCCAAACGGGATAAATCTGACAGATCATCAATCAAGCGGTTTAAAATCTTTATTTTATTGAAAACAAGTTTACGATAATGGTTATCATCAACTGTAACTAATCCTTCCTGCAATGCCTGTAAATATCCATGAATTAACGTAACTGGTGTTCCCAACTCATGTGCAATATTTGACAGAAGACGCCGTCTCGATTCTGCCATTGTTAGCAAGTCCTCATTCATCTGTTTTAAGTCATCATTGGCAAACTTTAATGCATCTGTCCGTTCTTGTATTTTTTCCTCTAAATGAAGGTTCATTTTAATGAGTTCCTGGTTTAATGTTCTTATACGAACTAAAGTCTTGACTCGGGATATTAATTCCTGCTTATCACAAGGTTTGACTAAATAGTCGTTTGCCCCTGCTTCAAAGGAAGCAATTTTGTCGTGAAGCTGATTTTTGGCGGTTAACATTAAGATAGGCAACTCCATTAGTGAATAGTCTTCCCTTAAACGTTGGCACACTTCATAACCAGACATATTTGGCATCATGATATCGAGAATTAATAGATCTACTTGATACTCTTGAATGATACGGAAGACTTCTTCTCCATGAGATGCTGTGATTATTTCATAGCCTTCTAAAGTTAATTGATTGATTAATATTTGTAGATTTACAGGTTCATCATCTGCAATAACTATTGTTGCACTTTCACTTGCAGATGGAAGAATTTTTGAAAGTACTGGTTCATTCTCTGTATATGCTTCAACTGTTAATGCAACCTCTTCTTCCGTATCAGTTTGTTCATTGTTCAATGGGAGTAAAACATGGAAGGTGGAACCTTCTCCTAACTCTGATTCCACTTCCATTTTACCACCATGTAAATCAACTAACCGTTTCGTAATACTTAAGCCAATGCCTGCTCCTCCTGCAATTCTGGAAACAGACTTATCCACTTGCTGGAATGGTTCAAAAATGAGATTTTTGTTTTCCTCCGTAATCCCCTTTCCAGTATCACTTACACTGATTTTCATATAACCATTTTCGACAGAAGCAGAAACTACTATCTCTCCTTCTTCCGTATACTTTATGGCATTTCCAATTAGATTATATAATATTTGCTGAAGCCGGTTTTGGTCTGCATATAGAGGAGGTAATGATTTGTCCACCATATTAACCAATTGTATCTGTCTATTGTTAACTAGGGATTTACAAATGGATATAACCACATCTACGATTCCCTTTATATAAACTGGCTTAATATGGAGGTTCAGTGATTCGTGTTTTAGTTTAGAAAAATCCAATATGTCATTTACTAAATGGGTTAATCGATTTCCACTTGTTATGATCATGTTTAACTGTCTTTTCATATCCTCAGGAATATTACCTGCAGCTCCATCCCTTAAAGACTCTGCTATTCCGATCATTCCATACAGAGGTGTTCGTAACTCATGAGATGTAATCGCCAGAAACTCATCTTTCAGTTCATCCGTCTTCTTTAAGTTCTTCATTGCAAGTTCTTGACTTTCCCTTGCCCTTTGTTCGGCTTTTTCTTTTTCGTCTCGCATAATATTGATCTTATCAGCCAAGGCGAGAGAAAGTAATACTACCTCAATTGTTAAAGCCCCTTGACCTGCATATTCGGTAATCATTGAAAATGGAAGAAATACAGCTCTTTGAAGGATAGTGATAAAAACACCAACCAAAAAGATGAGCCAACCTACGATAAAAAAACGTGCCTGACGGGCACCACGTTCTAAACAGAGAAAAGCTGTACTTATAACCGTAACAAACGTACATAATGTTCCAACTAGCATCAAATAAAGTGCTATATATTGAGAAAATAACAGACTGATAATCACAAGCCCATTTATCCCCATTAAAACATAAGAAATATTCTTAAACTTTGGAATATATTGATCTACATCCAAAAAGGATCTCGTAAACACCAGAATAAAAATGCATGCTAGACTAACCCAAAGGGGTGTGGAGATAATATTCCATTCTGGATAATTTGACCACAAATATTGAAATCCCAGTCCATTAATTGACAATTTACCCATTAAAGTACAGATCATAACGATAACATAATATAGATAACTCCTTAGCTTCAAGCTGAAATATAGGAATAAATTATATAAAATCATGACGAGTATAACACCATAAAATAATCCCAGCATTGTAAATTCAGTTTGTGTTTTTTGAATGAACGAATCTTTATTCCAAATATTAATCGGAGGATGCAACTCCCCACCACCGGATGCTAAGACATAAAAAACCTTCGTCTCATTTAAATCTATCTCAATATTAAAAATGAAATTCCGGTGTTCAATATCCCTTTGTGAGAAAGGATAAATGGCAGCTCCTGCCTTTTGAAGTTCCGTGATCCCCGACTCATCTTCTGAATATATGTTCAATTCATAAATCAGAGGGAACGCAAATTCCAATAACCATTCTTCCTGATCCGATTCATTATGTATTTCAAAACGCAACCATGTGTGCGACTCAAAAAAGCCTGATTTTTGAGTCATTTGGTCAGAATGGATAAATTCATCTACTTTATTTGCTACATCTTGTATCTCATACTTTCGATCATTGTCTCTTATCATGTAAAGTGCTGGATATAAATCAGTCACTTCAGTAGAGGAATCTAAGATTAATGGGTCAATTCTATCTCCACTCACTTTATTTGCAAGAGGGATGTGGATAAGAATTAGTAAAAGTGTAATAGATACGGCGGCTTTAGCTAATCCTTTATACATTGGGAGTTCACCTCTTTTCTGGGAAGGTATATAGTAATTTTGGAAATTGATTTCCTAATTCACCTTATTATAGCAAATATATTATTTTTTCCCCTCATATATTTAAAAATAATAAATACATAAGATAAATGCTAAATAGAGGCTGACATTTTGGTCAGCCTCTTTGTTAAAACTTATATTAATATCTAATCAAGAAAAACTTCTTCTTTCCGCGTCGAATAATAGTAAATTTCCCATCAATTTTATCTTCTTCTGTAATAGTCTTTTCCAGATCTTGAATGCGGTCTCCATTAACGTATACCGCACCATTTTTGATATCCTCACGAGCTTGTCGTTTTGATGGTGAAATACCTGCATTAACTAACAGTTCAATTAAGCCAATATCCCCATCATTGGCTGAATAAGAAGGCACATCTTTAAAGCCTTGTAACACTTCATCAGCTGTAAGTCCTTTTAAGTCTCCTCCACCAAATAGTGCAGCCGAAATGTTTTCCGCTTGATTAAGAGCAGCTTCTCCATGAACAATTTTTGTTAACTCTTGTGCTAGGCGCTTTTGTGCCAATCTTTCATGGGGACGCTCTGCCACCTCCACTTCAAGGGATTCAATTTCATCTTTTGACAGGAACGTAAAGTATTTAGTGAATTTAATAACATCTTGATCTTCTGTATTAATTAAAAATTGATAAAATTCATAAGGGGATGTCTTTTCAGCATCAAGCCAAACTGCCCCACCTTCCGTCTTACCAAATTTTGTCCCGTCAGCTTTTGTTACTAAAGGAATCGTAAAACCAAATGCTTTTGGTCGTTCATCCTCCTCAACCCCAGACATTTTACGAATGAGTTCCAAACCAGCAGTAATATTACCCCATTGGTCACTTCCCCCAATCTGTAGTTTACAGCCTTCTTTTTTATACAGTTCGTAAAAATCATACGATTGTAGGATCATGTAACTGAATTCGGTAAATGAAATACCACTTGAGATTCTGGATTCAACGGAATCCTTTGCCAACATATAGTTCAAACCAAAATGTTTTCCAACATCCCTTAAAAAATCAATGACAGACATGGTTCCGATCCAGTCGTAATTATTAACTAGTTTCGCCCCATCAGTTCCTCCGAAATCTAAGAATCTGGAGAGCTGTCCTTTAATTTTATTACTGAACTCTTCCACCACATTTTGTTCATTTAACGTTCTTTCTGCCTTTTTGCCACTTGGATCACCAATTAGTCCTGTTGCCCCTCCAACAAGGGCAAGTGGCTTATGTCCTGCCTGCTGAAATCGACGCAACATTAAAATAGTCAATAGATGTCCAATATGAAGACTGTCACCCGTGGGGTCAAATCCACAATAAAGTGTAACAGATTCATTTTCTAATAACTCAGTCAATCCCTCTTCATCTGTCATTTGGTTTACTAACCCTCGAAATTTTAAATCCTCTAACAATGTCATCCCATTCATCCTTTCCAGACTTGAAAATATAGAAAACAAAAAAACTCCCCCCTAAAACTAGGGACGAGTTGATCGCGGTACCACCCTGGTTGAAAACTCCATAATACAAGTTTTCCACTCCAATGAGTTAACGCCTCATGTACGTTCTTCTTTTCAAAGAAACACTCCGAGGAAGTAATTCATTTGCGTCTTTGTACCGGTTCGCAGCACCACCGGTTCTCTGTAACAGGGAGACGAAAACTACTTTTTCCTTTTCTTCGTTATAATATTCGAGCAGTAGATAAACAATCAAATCGAAATATCACTACATTTTTATTATTCATTATAATACTTCTCCTTATGATAAAATGTCAACCTTAACCTTCAAAATGATAGGTTGTACTATATTAAATCTTAAGAAATATGCTATAATATTCATGACTTTTTGGGAGGTTATGAACTTATGAGCAAACAGCGCTTTTCTCTGAATAGACTATTAAACAGGAAAGAACCACAGACTATTTTTAAAGGGGTAAGAATTACCTCATCCGTCGTTTGGAACTTATTTTTAATTTTTACTATTTTAGGATTTATGCTACTATTTTTTGTTGGCGGTGCCGGGGCTGGATATTTTGTCTCCCTTGTCAAAGACGAGCCAATTCGTAGCTATGATGATATGAGACGAGATATATATGATTATGAAGAAGCTACAGAAATTTACTTTGCCAATGATGATTATTTAGGAGATTTACCAAGTCCTTTAGAACGGCGTGAAATATCACTTGATGAGATCTCCCAATATGTTATTGATGCCGTTATTGCCACAGAAGATGAGTATTTTTTCGAACACCAGGGGATTGTACCTAAAGCTTTATTTAGGGCAGTTTACCAAGATTTTTCAAACGCTGCCATGCAAACAGGCGGAAGTACACTTACTCAACAGCTTATTAAAAATCAGATATTAACAAGTGAAGTTACTCATGACCGAAAAGCAGCTGAAATTTTACTGGCATTACGTCTTGAAAATTTCTTTGAAAAAGATGAAATCTTAGAAGCTTACTTAAATGTAGTATTTTTTGGAAGGAATTCTTCTGGACGGCAAATTGCTGGTATTCAAGCAGCTGCACAAGGGATCTTCGGAGTCGATGCCAAAGACTTGTCTCTCCCTCAAGCAGCCTATATTGCCGGATTACCACAAAGTCCTTTCGGTTATACTCCTTTTACTTCCTCTGGAGAAGTGAAAGAAAATTTGGATCCTGGTCTGAACCGTATGAGAACTGTTTTAAATCGGATGCTCACTGCTGAATTAATTACAGAACAGGAGCATCGGGAAGCTTTAGCTTATGATGTTCGGGCAAACCTAATTCCACCAACGAGAAATAGTTTAGATGATTACCCTTATATTACAGATGAAGTTCGGAGACGGGCTAGGGATATTATGGCAACTGTCTTAATGGAGGAAGATGGTATTAACATCGATGAGATAGAAGATGAGGAACAGAAAAAGCTTTTGCAACTCCGATATAGGGAAGAAGCTATTCGATCATTACATCGTGATGGTTACAAAATCCATACGACCATTGACAGGGAAATTTATGATGCACATCAACAGGTTATTGAAGACTATGAGGACAGTTTCGGTTCAACCCGACAGGATACAGTCACAAATGAATTTGGAGAAGAGGAGGAACGGCTTCGTCTTGAACAACCGGGATCTGTTTTACTTGAAAATAAAACAGGACGAATTCTCAGTTTTGTAGGTGGAAGAGACTATGGATTGGAAAATTTAAATCATGCAACACAAGCAGACCGCCCAACAGGCTCAACAATGAAACCTCTCCTTACTTATGCACTAGGTTTTGAAATGGGCGTCTTGCAACCTGGGTTCATCACTCCAGATATTCCCTATAGTTACCCAAACGGAGATGCTGTTACCAACTTTGAAGGGGGATATATGGGATTAATGACAATCAGGGAGGCCTTAGTACGTTCTAGGAACACACCTGCTGTCAGAGAAGCTGAAAAAATACCGACAGATTATCAAAGGGAAGCACTAGTTAACTATAATCTACAAAGATTCCTTGATGAAGATCCACACCCTTATCCTTCCACCCCTCTAGGGACGTTAGCAATGAGTGTGGAAGCAAATACAGCAGCCTATACTACCTTTGCTAATGGTGGAGAGTTTATCGAAAGTTATTTTATTGAAAGAATAGAAAATTCCAATGGTGAGGTTATATTCGAACACGAATCTGAACCTGTGGAAGTATTTTCTCCACAAACAAGTTATTTAGTTATTGATATTATGAGAGATGTTCTTCGTGGGACAGGCGGTACTGCAACAGATATTCCTGGATATTTGAAATTCTCTACAGACTGGGCTGGTAAAACAGGGACTTCACAGGGGCATCGTGATTATTGGTTTGTGGGAACAAACCCTAATGTTACTTTAAGTTTGTGGATTGGTTATGGTCATAACGAACCATTAGACAGAGATTATTCCCGACGTTTAAAAAGGTTATGGGCGAATATTGCAAATGCCACTTATGACATAAATCCTGATTTAATTGCACCTAGCAGTCAATTTGAGTCACCTGGCGGAATTGTAAGGCAATCCATATGTGGAATTTCAGGTAAACTCCCTTCAGAATTATGCTATGAAGCAGGTTTTGTAACAACGGATCTTTTCAATTCAAAATATGTTCCTACGGAAGTAGACGACAGTCTTGAACGGGTCAACTATGTTAGGGTGGATGATGAGCACTATAAAGCTCTTGAAACAACTCCACTTGAGTTTACGAACGAAGGTGTTTCTATTAAGGAGGAATACTTTGACTTTGGTGACGATGTTGATATATCCGAGTTTATTCCAGAAGATTGGGATACACTCATTCCAGATGAAGAAGCACCTGACAATGGAAAAACACCAGATGAGTTAGCTTCCCTTAATGCATCTAATAATTCAATTTCGTGGGATGAGCACCATGAAGGGGACGTCATTGGTTACCGTGTATACTATTCCTTTGAAGCGGGGGCAGACTTTACTCTCGTAGCAAGTGTCAAATGGGATGAGGAGTTTTCTTATTCGGGGCCTGAAGGAGCCTATCATGTCACTGCTGTTGATGTTGCCGGGCGGGAGTCATCCCCAAGTGAACCTGTCATTTTAGGAGAGTACATCGATCCTGTTGAAGAAGCAGAAAGAGAAGAGGAAGAAAGAAGACAAAGAGAAGAGGAAGAAAGAAGACAAAGGGAAGAGGAAGAAGCTACAAGAGAAGATGATGATGATGATGATGACAATGGAAACGGAAATGGCAACAATGGCAATGGGAATGGTGGCAACGGGAATGGAAACGGGAGCGGAAATGGGAACGATAACGGGGATAATGAAGATGATTAAATATTTAGATATTGAATGTTAATTCATCTTTGATAATACCATTTGGTTTTCACATATTTATGGGAGGCTAACGGGAGACAAAAACTGTGATTTTAGGCAGTTTATGTCTCCTTTTTTCTGTGAAAATGCAACATCTTTCTATTGATATGATATAGTGAAAGAAACAAGTTCTTGCTATAAAAGGTGGGTGCCCATGAAGCATTTAAAAACCTATCATTCCATGGAACTGGCAAACGGGAAAACATTTATTGTAGAGGGTCCAATTACTAAAGAAGCTTTTGAAAGCTATCAATTTGATACTGGTCTCGTTGCTTTCCGTCCACCAGTTCAGCAGCACAAAGCATTAATAAAAGTAGCCGAACTGGAAGAGAGTCGTATAATTATCGCCAGAGAAGAGAACACCATAGTGGGCTACGCTATTTTCCTTTATCCCGATCAATTAGAAAGATGGTCGGAAGTCAATCTCGAGAACTTATTAGAGTTAGGGGCTATTGAAATCTCTGCTAATTTTCGAGGATATAAACTGGCAAAAAACCTCCTTAAAGTCGCCATGATGGACGATGCAATGGAGGATTATATTATCATTACAACAGAATATTATTGGCATTGGGATTTAAGAGGAACAGGTTTATCCATTTGGGAGTACCGAGATGTGATGGCTAAAGTAATGAAATCAGGCGGATTAGAATGGTATGCCACAGATGATCCAGAAATTTGTTCCCATCCAGCCAACTGTTTAATGGCCAGAATAGGTAACAGGGTATCACCTGATGCTGTTCATGAATTTAATAGAGTACGCTTTAAGCATAAGTATATGTTATAAACTGGTAAGGAGGAGATACTTTTGATTATTAAAGACATTATGGTTCGGGATGTAATCGTAACAAGTCCCAGTTCTACTATTAGCGATGCTCTTCAAAAAATGGAACGAAATCGTATACGGCATCTTCCCGTGGTAAATGACAATAAAGAAATTGTAGGAATTATTTCAGATCGGGATTTAAGAGATGCAAGCCCGTCTATTTTTGATAAAAAATCTGAGGGTCACCTTGACCTTCCAATAGAAAAAATTATGATTACTGATGTTTTGACAGCGTTTGCAGGTGATTTTGTAGAAGATGCTGCAAATACTATGACAGAAAATCAAATTAGCTGCCTTCCTATTGAAGATAATGGTAAGATTATCGGAATCATTACGGAAACTGATTTATTATATACATTAGTGAAGTTAACGGGGGCTGACCTTCCCTCTTCCCGCTTAGAAGTGGAAGTGGAAAATAAAAGTGGAATGTTATCGAATGTGGCACAAATAATTAAAGAGCATAATATTAATATTCACAGTGCACTTGTTTATCCGGCAACTAACATTTCAAAAAAAATATTAGTTTTTCGTGTCCAGGCAATGGATATCAGACCATTAACACAGGCGATAATATCTAGCGGATACAGGGTTCTTTGGCCATCGAATTTGGAGATGAATATATGAAAAATGAAGCCGCTTTTATTTATTCACCTGAGCAACTATATTATAAATTTAGTGACGAACATCCCTTTAATCAAAAACGGCTTCTCCTGACAAATGATTTGTTAATGGAAATAAATGCCTTGAATAAACAAATGATTTTTCCCGCCAGGAAGGCAACGGATGAAGAACTACTTCTCATTCACGATAAAGACTTTATAGATGCTGTTAAAAAAGCAAGTGATGGATACCAGCCCTCTTCCTATACTACTACATTTGGAATTGGTACAGAAGACACCCCTATTTTTCCAAAGATGCACGATGCAGCAGCTTGGTTAGTAGGGGGAACGTTATCTGCAGTGGACTTAATTTTTGAACATGGCTATAAGCATACGTTAAATTTAGGTGGTGGACTGCATCACGGATTTCGAGGGAAAGCCTCTGGGTTTTGTATCTATAATGACAGCTCCATTGCAATAGAATACATGAGAAGGAAATACAAGGCGAGAGTATTGTATGTAGATACGGACGCACATCATGGTGATGGGGTACAATGGGCATTTTATAATGACCCTAATGTCTGTACCCTTTCTCTTCATGAAAGTGGAAGATTTTTATTTCCTGGTACCGGTAATGTAAATGAACGGGGACATGGAGAAGGAAATGGCTATTCCTTCAATGTACCTTTAGAAGCTTTTACCGAAGACGAATCTTTCCTTGAATCCTATGAGACAACATTTCGGGAAATTGTTGAATATTTTCAGCCGGATATCATTTTAACGCAAAATGGTGTAGATGCCCATTGTTACGACCCACTTACGCATTTATGTGGTACGATGTCCATTTATCAACAAATCCCTAAATTAGCCCACGAATTAGCTCATAAATACTGTGAGGGAAGGTGGATTGCTGTTGGAGGTGGAGGCTATGACATCTGGAGGGTTGTTCCTAGAGCTTGGTCTCTAATTTGGCTTGAAATGACAGGACAAACAGACCTTCTTGAAAATCCAATTCCAAAAGAATGGCTCAAAAAATGGGAAAAAGAATCACCAGTTCCCCTCCCAAAAACCTGGTTTGATAATAAAGATATATATCAGAAGATTCCCAGGAAAGGGGAAATAAACATTAAAAATGAAAGAACTGTAATAAAAGCACTTAAGCCTATTTATGAAACACTTACCTGAGGTTCGTCAATTGAGAGTTGTTGAACCCCTCAATAGAAAGCTCAGCAGGAGTTCTATCCCTCCATGAACGGATCGAGGTGATACGAGCTCCCTTGCTCTTCCAACTACAAGCGTTCGATACTACAAATTTATAGCTCATTTAAAAGTCTCTCCACTATTTTGGAAGAAGTTTGAGCTGCTCTTTCCACAAAAGTCTCGAAACTAACGGGAGCTTCCCCATTGGCTTTATCTGATATTGACCTAATTATTACATATGGAATGGCATTAAAATGAGCAACTTGTGCAACTGCTGCTCCCTCCATTTCCACACATATACCACCAAAGGTATCTCCTAACTCCTTTACAACGTTCTTATCTGCAATAAACTGATCTCCACTGATAATCTTTCCTTTTAAAACTTTTGATTCCTTATTCATTGTATGTATTGCAGCTTGGTAAGCTATGTTAACTAAATGTTCATCTGCTGGAAAATCAGATGTGCCTTCAAACATTGGTATTGTTCCCCTCTCAAAACCAAGTGGACTTGCATCAATATCATGTTGCTGACAACTAGTGGAGATTACTATATCTTCCACATCCAATTCTTCTTTAACTCCTCCCGCAACACCTGTAAATATTAACGCCTCTATATCGAACAAATCAATAAGCATTTGTGCAGCTATTGCTCCATTAACTTTACCAACCCCACTTTTTGTTATGACGACATCATGTCCATACGAAGTACCGGAATAAAAAGTGAGTAAACCTTTCTGTACTACTTCTAAATCAGCCATAGCCTTTTTAAAAAATGCAATTTCTTCATTCATTGCACCAATAATTCCCACTTTCATAAAAATATCACCCATCCTTTTTTGATAAAAGTTTATCTGTTTATAAAACATAAATAAAACTCCGGAGATTTTCTTCTCCGGAAATACTAGAAAAGATATTAATATACTTCTCCACCTTCATAAGATGGATCTGAAATCACAATAACCACACGTCGATTTTTTTGCAGATTTTCTTCTGTTGTATTAGGAGCCACTGGTCTAGTTTCTCCATATCCAACTGAAATAAATCTGGATGGCTCAAGATCATTTTCCTGGATGATATATCGAATGACACTGCTTGCCCTTGCCCCTGACAATTCCCAGTTAGATGGGTATTGGAATGTATTTATCGGCCGGCTATCTGTATGCCCTTCTACTTTAACCATATTTGGAATTGTTGCTAGTAATGTACCTACTTTGTTTAAGAATGGGGTGGCTTCTGGAATAATTTCTGCATTCCCTGTCTCAAACAGAACTTGTTCCTGTAAAACTAGTACAATGCCACGATCATCACGGGAGGCAGATATTTCGTTTAGAAGTTCGTGGGTCTGCAAAAACTCGATTACTTCCACTAACAACTCATCTAACTGCTGATCCATTTCATCAGGCTCTCCATTTCCTTCTAAGTGACTTTCAAATGGATCAGCTTCTTGATCAAAGGGATCTTGTCGATGATCACGGTCTTCTGCAGGATTTTCAAAAGGAATAATAGAGGGGTAGAATTCAAAACTGGAACGTTCCTGGAAAGACTCTGCAATAGCACGAAACTTCGCTCCATCAACAATAGACATGGAAAAAAGAAGTATAAAAAACACTAAGATTAGTGTCATCATATCTGAAAAAGTTACCATCCACTTTGGGCTACCCTTTTCCACTTTTTCCTGCCTTCTTCTTCTAATCATTTACATTCTCCTCGATTTCCTCGTTCTCCTTTTCTTTACGTTGTCCTGGCATAAAAGCACTTAGTTTTTCTTCAAGGATTTTCGGATTTTGTCCTGATTGTACACCTATTACACCTTCAACAATAATTTGTTTTACAAATACTTCATCCTCTGTACTTAAAGCAAGTTTACTGCCCATTGGAATAAATACAAGATTTGCTAATAATGTCCCGTAAAGTGTTGTCAGGAGTGCTACTGCCATGTTGGGACCAAGTGTTGAAGGGTCATTTAAGTTTTGCAACATTAGTACTAATCCAACTAATGTACCAATCATTCCCCATGCTGGAGCATATTCACCAGCTTTTTCAATAATAAGACGACCTTTGCGATGTCTTTCCTCCATGGCAACAACTTCTGCCATCATAATATCCTTAATAATATCAGGTTCAATTCCATCCACTGCAAGGAGTACACCTTTTACTATAAAAGGGTCATCCACTTCCTCAATTCCCACTTCCAAAGCTAATAAGCCTTCCCTTCTAGCTTTAGTAGATAAGTCCACAAATGTATGAATTAAGTCCTCCAGATTGTGTTCTTTGGTGCGGAAAGCTTCTTTAAATACTTTAGGTAATTGCCGTAAATCCTGAAGGGAAAAATTAATAGAAAGTGCAGCAAATAAGCCACCAAGTACAATTAAGACGGACGTCCATTGAAAGAAGAATTGTATTCCTCCCCCAGTTGCGTTCATATAGATGGCAAGAATCACCATTGTTAATCCCACAAATATCCCAATTGGTGTCAACAGGTCTAATTTCTTCATAGTCCTCTCCCTAAGGCAGCATGATTTTATCTCTTTTTTAGAATTACATTTCCATTAATGGAGGAATGTAAAATTATTCTTTTGTTGATTGCCTAAACTCAATACGGTGTGGTAACAATACGACATTATCTGTTACTTCCTCTTTATTCATATACTTCGTCAAAAGTCTCATAGAAACTGCCCCAATATCATACATTGGTTGAACGACAGTAGTTAAAGTAGGACGAACCATTGTAGCTAATCGAGTATTATCAAATCCGATTACTTCAAAATCCTCTGGCACATTAAAACCAGCATCCTGAGCCCCATGAATTACACCTAAAGCCATCTCATCCGTTGCTGCAAAAATTGCTGTAGGCTTGTCCTCCAAAGCCGCTAATGTCTCCATTGCCTCTAAACCAGAATCATAAGTATAATCCCCAATGACAACAAAATCGTCTTTTAATTCTATCCCCGCTTCCTCTAAAGCCCTTTTGTATCCGGCAAACTTTTGGTAACCATTAATTGGATCTTCTAATGTACCTGTAAGCATTGCAATTTTTTTATGTCCACGATCAATTAAAGCTATCGTAGCATCGTAGGATGCCTGTGCATAATCAATATTTACAGAAGGCAATTCCTTATTGTTATCAACTGTTGCGGATAAAACAATTGGTACAGGAGACTTTTGGAACGTTTCTTTGTGTTCCTCTGTGATTTCCCCACCCATGAAGACAATTCCATCCACTTGTTTTTCCAAAAGTGTATTAATTAAATGGATTTCTTTTTCTTTATTCTGATCAGAGTTACATAAGATGATATTATATTTATACATCGTTGCAATATCTTCAATCCCGCGTGCCAGTTCTGAGAAAAAGATGCTTGATATATCGGGAATAATTACCCCAACTGTCGTTGTACGCTTACTCGCTAATCCTCTGGCAACAGCATTTGGACGGTACCCTAACCGATCAATAGCCTCTAGTACTCTTTTCCTTGTTGTTGGTTTCACATTTGGGTTTCCGTTTACCACTCGGGAGACAGTTGCCATAGAAACTCCCGCTTCCCGTGCCACATCATAAATTGTAATATTCATTTATGAACCTCCTTTTATTTTTACAATTAATGGTTTTCATACTTTCATAATGTAATGTTATAATACGACACTTTAAGGAGGGGTGCAAATTCTTTCTTTTTATATCGACATATTACCCCACATTCTTAAGTTAATGATTAATTTTTTCTAATAAAATAGGACTATTTTCTTTTTTAGAATATCTCAAAAAGGATTAAGTATACTAAAAAGCCCCCAACAAAGATTGGGGGCTTCGAAATTAGCATGCTAATTTTATTTTATTTAGAACTTATTTTTTCATTTTCCCTTTTGTAGAGTCCTGAATCCACCAACTTAGAAATAAATTCATGGAATTGTGGGATATCCATCTGCTGAGCAGAATCAGATAGGGCTACGGCAGGATCAGGATGCACTTCAGCCATTACCCCGTCTGCTCCGATTGCCAATGCTGCCTTTGCCGTTGGTAATAATAAATCTCTGCGGCCAGTAGAATGAGTAACATCAACCCAAACTGGTAAATGAGTTTCTTGTTTTAGAATTGGTACAGCAGATATATCTAAAGTGTTCCTTGTTGCTTTTTCATACGTTCTAATTCCACGTTCACAAAGCATAATATTCCCGTTTCCTTTTGAGTGAATGTATTCTGCTGCATTAATAAATTCTTCAATGGTAGCTGCCAACCCTCGTTTTAGAAGGACTGGTTTATTGACACTACCTGCAGCTTTGAGTAACTCAAAATTCTGCATGTTTCTTGCTCCAATTTGAATGACATCCACATAATCCACTGCCATCTCTATATCCTGAGGACTGACAATCTCACTAATAACTGCAAGGTCATACTTTTTGGCAACATCTTTTAATATTTTCAGACCTTCTTCTCCCAATCCTTGAAAGTCATATGGAGAAGTACGTGGTTTGAAGGCACCGCCACGGATAAATTTGATTCCTTGGTATTTTAATGCTTTCGCCACTTCTTCCACTTGTTCATAACTCTCTACAGAACATGGCCCCGCAATTAACCGTTGTTTTCCATCTCCCACAGTCTCTCCCTTTATGGAAACAATAGTATCTTCCGGATGTTTTTTTCTGGAAACTAAAAGAGCTTTTCGATGATCATCCTCTTGTAATTCCAAACTAGCTTTGAAAATTTGTTTAAAAATGTGTTGCAATGTACCAGTTTCGAATGGTCCCTTATTGTTTTCCGCAATTAAGTTGAGCATTTTTCTTTCTCTAACAGGGTCAAATCTATTGATCCCCTGTGAACTCTTTACTTTGCCAATTTCTTGTACAAGTCTGGCACGTTCATTAATTAAGTCCATCAGTTGCATGTTTACCTCATCCAACTGCTTTCTCAATTCTTCCAGTTGTTCATTACCCATTTAAAATTCCTCCCGTTACCTTCATACTTTCTACCATTATCTTATTGGTTACGGACTATTATATACGATGATTGACATAATGTCACGGGTTTTCCTTTAATAATTAAACGCTTTTAAGTGTTAAAGTATTTTGGTGTATTAATTGACACTTTATTGCTATATATGACATTTTTCAGCAAGTCTCAACCCCATGCTGTATAATAAAAATAAACTATAACTTCCCTTGAATTGAGGTGAATTACTTGAAAAATAATAATGACCTGCCAATTTTTGCTTTAGATATTGGAACAAGGACCGTCGTCGGATTAATCTTACATAAAAACAAGGAATACCGTGTTGTTGATATTGTACGTGAGGAACATCTTGAACGTTCCATGTTAGACGGACAGATACACAATGTCATCGCCGTTTCCTCTGTGATAAAAAATGTGAAACGACAATTGGAGCAAAGTCACGGACCTTTGCAGAAAGTATGTGTTGCTGCCGCCGGTCGTTCATTAAAGACACAACGGGCAAGAGTAGAATTGAATATTAAAGGTAATCCAATTTTTGACCAACAAGCAGTTTTTCATCTCGAACTTAGCGCAGTTCAACAAGCTCAGTTTCTCCTCTCACAGAATAATGATGATAATAAACACAAAACAACTGATTATTGCGTAGGATACTCAGTTGTAGAATATCAGATTGATGGAGAAAAAATAGGTAGTTTGGTTGAACAACACGGGGAAATAGCTGCCGTAGAAGTAATTGCCACATTTTTACCGAGAATAGTGGTAGAGTCCTTAATTACAGCACTACAAAAGGCGGATCTTGAATTAGAAGCACTCACACTAGAACCCATTGCTGCAATCCATGTCCTTATTCCCCCTTCCATGAGGAGATTAAATGTGGCACTGGTGGATATTGGTGCAGGGACATCAGATATTGCCATAACTAATTCAGGGACGGTTGTAGCATACGGAATGGTCCCGGTAGCCGGGGATGAAATTACGGAAGCGATTAGTGATCAATTTCTTCTCGACTTTCCAGATGCTGAGCAGTTAAAACGGGATTTATCCTTACATAACAATGTTACTTTAACAGATATCCTTGGATTTGAGACGGAGTATTCCCGTGAGGAAGTAGTTCAACAAATAGACTCTTCGATTGACGATCTGGCTAAAAAAATAAGCGAAGAGATACTCCAGCTTAATGGAAATTATCCGAAGGCAGTAATGCTTGTGGGTGGAGGAAGTATGACCCCAAAACTACCTGAAAAATTAGCATCTTATTTAAATCTCCCCCCTAACCGGGTTGCCATCAGGGGAATTGATGCTATACAAGGACTTACATTTGCACAAAAAATCGAATCAACACCTGAATTAGTTACCCCTATCGGAATTGCCATTGCTGCAAAAGAAAGTCCTGTACAGTATATTAGTATTTTGGTTAACGAGAAACCAGTCCGTCTGTTTGATATAAAAGAATTAACAATTGGGGACGGTCTTCTTACGAGTGGATTAGATATATCAACTCTGTACGGAAAACCAGGCTTAGCCAAAATGGTGAAAGTAAACGGAAGAGTTGTGACTATACCTGGCCAGCATGGATCAGCACCTGTTATTAAAAGGAATGGAAAGCTAGCGGACTTAAGTGAACAAATTAGTCATGGCGACGTCATAGAAGTGGTTTCAGGAAATGATGGGGAAAATGGAGAAGCAACTATTCGGGACCTGTTAGATGATTCAAGTTCCCTTAAAATATTTTTTAATGAATCAGAATACGAAATTGAACCTGTGCTTTATAAAAATGGTAAACTCACTTCACCTACTACCTTGTTGGAGGACAGGGATACTGTAGAGATCCAATTCCCTAAAACAATTAAAGATGTTTTCAAACAATTACATGTCACTCTTACTCAGGAAGAAATTAACCTACTCCGTATTTATATAAACGGGGTAGAAAAGGTGTTGACTACCACTCCACAATTAACACTTAACGGACAAAGTGCAACTTCTGAATCCCCTGTCCATAACGGAGATTATATTGAATATAGTGAGGGGAAAAAAGAGTGTTATCTTGTTAAAGACATTCTCGGAAGTGATTTAGTTTATGAGACAAAAATTGAAGTAGCTTTTAACGGTGAAAAAGTACAGTTAGTAAAAGATGTCGTAAAGGTTCTTCGAGGTGAAGAAAAACTATCTTTCAGTTCCCAAATTTTCAATGGTGATAATTTAACTGTTATAAAAAAAGAAGCAACGCCATTTATTTTCCAAGATGTCTTTGCTGTTGTCACAGTGGAACGTCCTAATACCTTAAATAAACGGCCGCTTATTTTGAGAAACGAAGAGGAAACAACTTTCTCGGCAACGATTGAACATGGAGATAACTTAGCATTAAAATGGGTAAGTAGATAGAAAAGCACAAGCGCCTATGGTCACGAGCGTAGGGCAGTGGAGGAATGACAACTTGAAGTCGCTCTTTGACTTCGGTTGTCACTTCCGAAGTGCCCCGTAGCGAGTAGGCGCTTGTGCTAGACAATGAAAAGCACAAGCGCCTATGGTCACGAGCGTAGGGCAGTGGAGGAATGACAACTTGAAGTCGCTCTTTGACTTCAGTTGTCACTTCCGAAGTGCCCCGCAGCGAGTAGGCGCTTGTGCTAGACAATGAAAAGCACAAGCGCCTATGGTCACGAGCGTAGGGCAGTGGAGGAATGACAACTTGAAGTCGCTCTTTGACTTCGGTTGTCACTTCCGAAGTGCCCCGTAGCGAGTAGGCGCTTGTGCTAGACAAGCCCGAAGCTGCCAAACCTTATACATTTTATCTTTCTAATAAGGTCCCCCAATAGCAAATACGAGGGCACTGAAAAAGTTGTTTTAATTTCAGTGCCCTCAGAAAATGTTGCTGGGAGACCATTTAATTATTTCTTATAGGAACTCTTCAAACTATCTTTTGTTACCCTCCAATGGGAATCATGCCAAGTTACCTTTTCATTTTCAAAAAGAATTGCCTGTGGAGATTCATGTTTGATTTGGAATTTCTCTGCAATATAATTTGATAATGGCCTTGCCTCTTGAACATTTAAATAGTACACAGGAACATCCGTGTTTTCTTCAGCAAAATTTTCCGTTTCCTTATATGCCTCATGACTAATGGGACATGTTGTGCTATTTTTTAATAGAAAAAATCTTTCATTGTCCTTAAATAATTGTTCAAGTTCCTTTTGTTGACTAATTTTCTTGAAGCTCATTTTTTTCTCCTTATCTGCTATTCCTTATTTTTTTCCTTTTCTTCTACTTCCCTTACTAATTCTTCCACAGACCGTTGTAAATCTTCCACTTCTTTTTTTACAGAAGCCGCTATCTCTTCACTAATTCCTTCTAAGTCGTCCGTTAAGCTATCTGCCGATTCCGTTAGCTCAGCCATATCTTTGCGAACTGAAGTAGCCAAATCTTTTACCTTCTCAAGTAAGGTGTTGGATTGGTCTGAAACAGAACGGGCAAAATTGGTCGTACCTTCCTTCGCAGAAGTAGCAATTTGATTTCCCTTTTCCACAGCAGTATTTGTCCAATCAGCTGTAAATTCCTTTGCTACTTTTGCTTGTTCATTAATATCATGACGTAGTTCTTTTCCGGACTTAGGTGCAAATAAAAGTGCTGCAGCAGCCCCAACAAAGCCCCCGATTAAAGTACCGATAAAAAAGTCCTTCGTATTCATGCCGTTGTTATTATTCTCGCCCATGATATTCCCAACCTTTCGTATATTATTTTTTATCTTCTTTCTTATTTTCTCTTAACCTTTTCTTCTCTTTCCACTTTTGCCATAAGTCCATCGCAGCATTACCCCATTGAACAGCTTGCGCAACTTGTTCTGATTTTTGATCCGCTGTTTGCGATACAGTATCAGAAACTCGTTTCACAGATCTATTTAACCTTTGTAAGGAATCTCCTAAATCTTTAGCAGCACTGAAGATGGAATTTAGGGCATCTGATTTCTGCTGTATATCATCTGCTAATCGGTTCGTCTTATGTAATAATTGGGTAGATTCTTGAGATATACCATCAATTTGTTTTTGTAAATCCTCTACTGTTGTTCCCAGATTATCCATTGTCTTTTTCATGGAAATTAATGTCTTAATTAAATAATACACTAAAAATGCAAAGGCAACAGCAATTATTGCCACACTTATATACAATAAATTATGCATTAACTTACACCTCCTCAAGTCTATTGTAGTTATAAAATGATTTTCTGCAAATATAGACGAGATAGCAATTAAACTTCATGTATTCTTTTATCTACCTAACACCATTCTACAATTTTTTAAGAATTCCTGCTATTTAATTGCACCAAATGTCTACTAGTATCCGGTGAAAAAAATGTGTAAAATAATAATTAGATTGTCTAAACATTTCTTTTAGGAGGAAATTAAAATGAGAGATCCTCGTATTCAAACATTAGCCAAAAATTTAATCAACTATTCCGTTAATCTACAAAAAGGTGAAAAGATCCTTATTGAGAATTTCGGTATTCAGAAAGAACTTGTCAACGCTCTAGTGGAAGAGACATATAATGCAGGTGGTCATCCATTTGTTTCCCTAAAAGAGCATGAAGTAAACCGATCCTTATTAATTGGTGCTACGAAAGAACAGCAGGAATTAACAGCTGAGTTTGAAGCGTTTGTCATGAAGCAAATGGATGCATACATAGGTTTGCGTGCCGGTGATAATATTAATGAGTTATCCGATGTTCCTGATGACCAAATGGCTTTACATCAAAAAACGGTAGGTACAGTGGTTCACCGGGAAATTCGAGTACCTAAAACAAAATGGGTTGTCCTTCGATATCCAAGTTCTTCCATGGCTCAGTTAGCTAAAATGAGTACTGCAGGTTTTGAAGATTTCTACTTTAATGTTTGTAATCTTGATTACAGCAAAATGGATAAAGCGATGGATGCTTTAGTAGATAGAATGAACCGGACAGATAAAGTCAGGATTACCGGAGAAGGTACTGACCTTACTTTTTCTATTAAAGATATTCCAGCTATCAAATGTGCCGGGCGATTAAATATCCCAGATGGGGAAGTGTATACGGCACCTGTTAAGGAATCCATAAACGGAACAATCACGTATAATACTTCATCTCCTTATCAAGGTTTTACATTTGAGAATATTCAATTCACCTTTGAAAACGGAAAAATAATTCAAGCTAATTCAAATAATAACGAAAAAATAAATGCCATTTTAAATACTGACGAAGGGGCAAGATACATTGGGGAGTTTGCAATTGGCGTTAACCCATACATTCTCCATCCAATGCAGGACATTTTATTTGATGAAAAGATTGACGGTAGTTTCCACTTCACTCCTGGTCAAGCCTATGAAAATGCTTATAATGGCAATGACTCTGCTATTCATTGGGATATCGTTAATATTCAGCGTCCTGAATATGGCGGAGGAAATATTTATTTTGACGATGAACTAATTCGTGAAAATGGCCGGTTTGTGGTAGATGATCTTAAAATGTTAAACCCCGAAAACCTAAAATAGAAACTTGCTGACCTATCCGAAGTTTAAGGCTTTGTCAGAGGATAATATTGAAAGATGTTGCCAAATCTTATACATTTGTATCTTTAAAAAGCCTTATTTTGTAAACTTTGATGCTTTTTGAGAAAAGCTTGGAGAAGTGTAAGGCCGCGACTCCAGCGACGAGCAAATCCCCTTGAATCAGCAACGAGTTGGCTCGACGGACAGGATGTCCTAATATCGGGCGTGCCACAGGACGTGGCGTTTTGCCCGATGGACGGACAGGATGTCCTAATATCGGGCATGTCACAGGACGTGACGTTTTGCCCGATGGACGGATAAGCTACAGAGCAATGCTTTTAGAGGAAGAGACAGGAAAGCGAGGTGAAGACCCCGCAGACACGGTTTTGTCGGGGAGGCCGTGAAGGATTTCGGTCAGAAGATGCCTCAAGTTGTTCCCGAACAGGGAGGCCGTGAAGGATTTCGGTCGGAAGATGGCTCAAGTTGT
>NZ_JAHQCS010000184.1 GCF_019042215.1 Evansella tamaricis
TAGGAGTGGTTTTCTCCTATCAGGCGAGCGACGAGCGCAGCCATTGCCATACAGATAAAAGGAACTGAAAAAGTGGTTTTAAACTTTTTCAGTTTCTTCATATTCCCTGTGGGGCACTTCGGAAGTGACAACTGAAGTCGAAGAGCGGACTTCTAGCTACTTCTTCGAATTCGCTGTCCAACGAGCGTTTACTTCGCGAGTTAGCTTCGAGTTGCCTCGACGGATAAACAACGGAGCGATACTTGTAGAGAAAGAGGCACTGCCCTACGCTCGTGACCATAGGCGCTTGCGCTTTTCTTGAAAGGTAAGAAAGCATAAGTTTTTGCACCTTCGGGCAAGTTGTCCAGCTCCAGCGCCTACTCGCTGCGGGGCACTTCGGAAGTGACAACTGAAGTCGAAGAGCGGACTTCTAGTTGTCATTCCTCCACTGCCCTACGCTCGTGAGCATAGGCGCTTGCGCTTTTCTTATTCAATTGGTCTTTTTTTCATGGATTCTGGATTTGTTGCTAATACTAACAATTAGGAAGCAGTGATAAAGGAGAATGAATGGAATGAATCGTATAAAAGGTGAAGCTTATTTTGGTAAAAGTACGAAAAAATTACTGCATATTATTCCTAAGGGCGCAATCATAATACTGGAACATGAAGATATTGACATTGTTGCAGCAGAAGAGATGGTCCGTAAAGGTGTGAAAGCAGTTATTAATACGAAAATTTCTGTGACTGGGAAGATACCAAGATCTGGAGTAGATCATTTGCTCCACTTTGGGATTCCAGTTTTTGATTTAGATCAGCCTAAAATGAAACTAGGGAATTTACTTGATATTACAGTTATAGAAGATAAATTATTTCAAAGAAAAGGACAAGATTGGGTATTAGTTGGAGATTTAGTACCTTATACTTTGGATTTTTTTCAAAAGAAAATTTCGGAAGGGAGATTAAATTACCCGGAATTATATAAGCATTTTGTTGCTAATAGCTTTAATTTTGCCGAAAAAGAGATGGAGCTTTTTTTAAAATTCATAAACCAGCTTCCCATATTACCAGAAATTAAAGGGAAAAATGTATTTATAATTGCAAGGGGTGCGAGCCTTGAGGAAGATATACGTATGGCAAGACCCCTTTTAAAAAACCCTGATTGTGTCGTATTGGCTGTTGATGGGGCATCGGTACTACTTTCCGAATACAACATTAAGCCGGAATATATAATAGGTGATATGGATTCCATACCGGAAGATGTAACAAAATATCAATGTAGATTTATTTCTCATTCATATCTGAATGGGACGAGTCCAGGTCAAGAACGGTTAAAAAAACTGTCCATTGAATCCGAGGCAATTCCATTTCCTGGACTAAGCGAAGACTTAGCGATCATGTTAGCCTATGTCTCTCAAGCACAACATATTTACACGATTGGATGCCGCACCTCAGTGGTTGAACTTGTGGAGAAAGGCAGAAAAGGAATGGGGTCCACGTTATTAACCAGAATGTATGTGGGGGACAAGGTTTCAGATATTAAGCAAATTCATCGGCTTGTTTCATTATCGAAAATACCATTTTTTTATGATCAATCTATGAATTATGATGATGGAGTATCGAATAAATGAAAGTAGATGTAATTATACCAGCCTACAATGAAGAAGACATGATTGGAACAACTCTCACAAGTCTAATCGCTCAATCCTGGATTAATGAAATCATTGTAGTGGATGATGGTAGTAGTGATAATACATTTGATATAGCAAAGAAATACACAAACATCGTTTTAAAGCATCACAAAAATGAAGGAAAAGGAAATGCCATCATAACGGGATTAACCCATTCTAAAGGAGAATGGGTGATGCTCTTAGATGCTGATTTAGGGGAATCTGCTTCAGATGCAATTAAATTATTGGAACCTATCATAAAAGGAAGGGCAGACATGACGATTGCCATTTTTCCGCAACAAATGGAAAAAGGTTTAGGACTTGTGAAAAAGAGGGCGCAACGCATCATTCTTAAAAAAACAGGAAAACATTTAGAAGCCCCATTATCTGGACAAAGGGTCTTTCACAGGAACTGGATTGGTAAAATAATAAATCATGGTGTAGTGGGATATGGATTGGAGATACATTTAAATTTAACATTTTTGTTGAATGGAGCAACGATTGAGGAAGTACATACATCAATGAAACACCGGACCACAGGAAAAGATATAAGGGGATTTTATCACCGTGCGAAGCAATGGATTGAATTGGAGAGAACGGTATGGCATTTTCAATAATTATCTTATTATGTTTTTATCTAGTTACATTTTGTTTTAACAATCTCAAATGGACGGTAAGAAACTATAAAAGTAGAGAAGTACCGTACAGTATTGGTGCAATTTTGATGATTTTTTTGTTTGTAGATTATCTGTTTTTTAAAACTCTTTATCAAACAGGCTGGAACATGGTGTACCTTTTCCTTGTTTGGGGATTAGGATTGATTGACGATGTTTATGGAAACCCACTCCCTAAGGGAATAAAAGGTCATTTTGGCCTGTTTTTCACAGAAAAAAAATGTACAACAGGATTGGTAAAAGCACTTGGGATAACACTTGGAGCACTTGTATACGCGATTGTTCATACTGGACATTTTCCGTATTATTCTGTGGCCTTGTTAATATTTATTCCCCATTCAATGAACCTATTAGATACGAAACCACTCCGTGTCTGGAAAACGGCTTTTGTATTACTGTTTGTACCACTTATTGTTTTAAATGCAAGCTTTTTATCTATTTTTGTGACTATACTGCTATTTCTTCTATGGGCAATATATGAATCCGCAATGAAAGGAATGTTGGGGGACAATGGAGCAATGCTAATTGGAGCTTGGGTTGCCCTTGTATCTCTTCAATCAGAATCTATGATTTATCAAATTACAGTCCTTCTTTTCAGTGTTTTTATCACATGGATTGCTGAAAGGAAATCAATACAGGAATGGGTTGAACGGACACCGATCATTCGAACTTTTGATCAATGGGGGAGAGTGGAATAGGAAGGGTACCAATAACCATGATGTTATTGATACCCTTCTAAAATTAATTACTAATTGTTTGTACGTCTAAATCTAGGTGCCACTTTATTGTTTTTACGATCTCGATGTAGAATAAATCCCCCAATAAACCAAACACCAAACACTAAAGCCAACACTCCCACAATGAATTGAAGCCATAGCCATTCATAAGGCCATATTTTTATTTGAAAAATAGTATCTCTCATCAGTTTAATTCCATACCCTGCAATAAAACCAGGTATTAATAAGACACATAAAGCCAAAAAACGCTGAATAGTCATGTTAAGTTTCCTTTCTGTTGCTTTCCTACTATCATCTCTTCCCCTATTATTTTATACGAATTAGATCATGTACCGCAAATGAAAGATTGTCCTTTTTTTGTAGAATCGTGTATAGTGAGAATGAAGTGTGAAAAAATTTGCACACAGAAAATCATGATTTATTTAACTAGTCAATTGGCAAACTTACTGTATGTGTTAACGAGGGGGGAACACGGTTGAAACGGATCTTGTTAATTGGAGCAGGTGAAGGGGGAGCTTCACTAATTGATGTCCTGAAGGAAACCCAGCAATTCATCATTGTGGGAGTGGTTGACAGGAACATTAATGCTAAAGGGTTAAGAATCGCAAAAAAGTACAACATACCAACATTTCAAGGTTGGAAAGACGCCTTGGCGACACTCTCTCCATTAGATATAGTGGTGGAAGTCACTGGTAATAAAAATTTATATAACGAGATTAGAGAGTTCCTTAAGGACAAACCAATAACTCTCATCCCTAGTACTATTGCCTCTGTGATGTTTTATCTCATAGAGGAAAAAAAGAAATTGATTGAGGAAGTTACTCGTCATAATACAAAAATGGATATTATTTTAAACTCGACTTATGATGGTATGATTTCTGTAGATATGGAACAACAAATAACTTTGATAAATAAACGGGCAGAAGAGATTTCCGGATTGAGTCGGGAAGATATTTTAGGCAAAAAAATCGATACGGTCCTCCCTACAAGTCAATTACCGAATGTGCTTAAAACTGGAAAACCAGAAACGAACCGTCACCAAATTCTAACGAATGGAAGAAAGATACTAACTACGAGAGTACCTATGTATAAAGGTTCACAATTAACTGGTGCACTTGCAGTTTTTAGGGATATAACCGAGATCGTTAACATGGCAGAAGAAGTAACCAATTTAAAGAGTATTCAAGAGATGCTTGAGGCAATTATTGAATCTTCAGATGACGCTATTTCTGTTGTTGATGAAGAAGGAAAGGGCATATTAATTAATCCGGCATATACAAGACTAACTGGTTTAGCAGAGGAAGATATCATTGGTAAACCTGCAACGACAGATATTTCAGAAGGGGAAAGCATGCACATGCATGTTCTTGAAACAGGCAAAGCTGTTCGGGGAGCAAAGATGAAAGTGGGACCAAATCGAAAAGATGTGATTGTCAATGTGGCTCCTGTGATTGTGGACGGGGATATAAAGGGCAGTGTCGGTGTCATTCATGACATGTCAGAAATAGAAACATTAAATATGGAATTAGAAAAAGCGAAACATATTATTCGGAAATTGGAAGCGAAGTATAGTTTCGAAGATATTATTGGAAACTCTGACGGATTAAAAAAAGCAATTCAACAAGCTAGAATGGCTGCTGTTACTCCAGTAACAATATTATTACAAGGGGAATCTGGAACTGGTAAAGAATTATTCGCCCATGCGATACATAATGCAAGTAATCGTAAGTATAACAAATTTATTCGTGTTAACTGTGCCGCCATATCAGAATCTTTATTAGAAAGTGAATTATTCGGATACGAAGAAGGGGCCTTTTCCGGTGCGAAGCGGGGTGGAAAAAAAGGTATTTTTGAAGAGGCAGATAAAGGGAGTGTCTTTTTAGATGAAATTGCGGAGATATCACCTCAAACACAAGCCAAATTACTAAGGGTATTACAAGAAAAGGAAATTGTAAGAGTTGGTGGTACGAAGTCCATCCCAATTGATGTTCGTATTATAGCTGCGACTAATGTGAATATGGAACAGAAATTACATAATAAGGAATTTAGAAATGATTTATTCTACCGTCTGAATCGAATGCCAATAGTTATTCCGCCTCTACGAAACCGAAAAGAAGATATTCCTATTTTATCTCAGCACCTCTTAGTGAAATTAAATCAAGACTATGGTCGGAATGTGGTGGGGATCAGTCCAGCAGGAATGAAAAAGTTAACTGAATATAATTGGCCTGGGAATGTGAGAGAACTAGAAAATATCCTTGGACGCGCAATGATTCATATGCACTATTTAGAAAATCAAATTAATCAATCACACATACCGTTACTGGGACCTACAGAAGAGGCATTAAATAGTAATAATAAGATAATAAATAAGGATAATAACTTTTCCGGTAAAACATTGCAGGAAGTGTTAGATGAAACAGAAAAAGACCTGATTATCCTAGCCATCCAACAAAATGATGGAAACAAAACGAAAACAGCAAAACAATTACAAATTTCAATAAGAAATTTATATTATAAATTGGACAAGTATAATTTACAAAGGGATTAAGGATTGTAAAGCTTGCAGTAAACTGCATGCAAACAATTGCTTAGTGTGAAAAGTTTTGCAGGCATCAACAATATAATCTGTTCAGATTGGCTTAATTCTTTTTATATTAAAGTTGGCACGTGTTTTGCATGATATATACTTGGATGCTAAGGTCTTATGAAAGGTGGACAGGATTGAATATGACGTTAGATGATTTATTACAAAAAGTAAAAGAACAATCAAACCGTTCTATTGTCATTGCCCATGCAACAGACTTATCATTATTTTTGGCAGCCAAACAGGCCATTGAGGGAAAAATCGGTTCTTTTATCTTTATAGGACCTATGGATGTTATGAATAATCTGAAACTGGAATCAGGTTTTACGGAGGAGACCGAAGCAAAAATAGAATGGGTTGATTCTAAGTCTCCCCATGAATCGGCACAAAAGTCTGTTCAATATGTTTCGAGTGGACTTGCAGATGTATTGATGAAGGGAATGCTGTCCACCTCAATTTTATTAAAAGCAGTGTTACATAAAGAATATGGGTTAAGAACAGGGAAAATCCTTTCCCATATTGCTGGATTTTCGATTCCAAATAAGGATAATATTTTATTCGTAACCGATGCTGCGATGAATATTCATCCTTCCCTAAAAGAGAAAGCTGAAATTTTACAGAATGCAGTGAATACCGTACATTTAATCGGTATCCATCGGCCAAAAGTTGCTGTTATTGCAGCGGTTGAAACGGTTAATCCTGCAATGGAGGCAACGTTAGATGCAGCTGCATTGACATTGATGAACCAACGGGGTCAAATTACAAGATGTATTGTAGATGGCCCATTGGGTTTTGACAATGCCATATCCCTCGAAGCTGCGAAGCAAAAAGGAATTACATCAAGTGTTGCTGGTATGGCAGATATATTGCTTGTACCCACTATTGAAGTGGGAAATACCCTTTATAAGTCTTTAACTTATTTTGGTGGTGCCATTGTGGGAGGAATGATTGTTGGTGCTAAAGCACCTGTAATTCTTACTTCAAGATCGGATTCAGTAGACAGTAAGTTGTTTTCCATGGCTATGGCAGTCAGTTCGTCATCAGTCAATAAATAGACTTATTAACGAAGAAAATAGAGGAGGAATAAATGATGGAATTATTTAAGTATATGGAGATGTATGATTATGAACAAGTTGTCGTTTGTCAGGATAAACAATCTGGATTGAAAGCTATCATAGCGATTCACGATACAACTTTAGGGCCTGCTCTTGGTGGAACAAGGATGTGGACATATGAATCGGAAGAAGCAGCATTTGAAGATGCACTTCGTCTAGCTAAGGGTATGACCTATAAAAATGCAGCAGCAGGTTTAAATCTCGGGGGAGGAAAAACAGTTATTATCGGTGACCCTCGAAAAGATAAAAATGAAGCAATGTTCAGGGCATTCGGAAGATTTATTCAAGGTTTAAATGGACGTTATATAACTGCGGAAGACGTGGGAACAACCGTTGAGGACATGGACCTTGTATATCAAGAAACGGATTTTGTAACAGGAATTTCCCCTGCCTTTGGTTCTTCTGGAAATCCTTCTCCAGTAACAGCGTACGGGGTCTATGTAGGAATGAAGGCTGCAGCAAAGGAAGCATTTGGAGACGACTCTCTCGAAGGAAAACGTGTGGCAGTTCAGGGAGTTGGAAATGTTGCTTATACCCTTTGCCGACATCTTCATGAAGAAGGAGCGAAGTTAATTGTAACGGATATTAACAAACAGGCAGTTCAACGTGCTGTGGAAGAATTCGGTGCAGAAGCAGTGAATACAGAAGATATTTATCGTGTTGATTGTGATATCTATTCCCCATGTGCTCTTGGTGCGACAGTCAATGATGAAACAATTCCTCAATTTAAGGCGAAAGTAATTGCAGGGGCAGCGAATAATCAATTAAAAGAAACAAGACATGGGGATATTATTCAGGAGATGGGCATCGTATATGCACCAGATTATGTTATTAATTCCGGTGGAGTAATCAATGTGGCCGATGAACTTTTAGGATATAACCGTGAACGTGCATTGAAAAAAGTAGAGACAATTTACGACAGTATCTCCACCATTTTTGAAATTTCAAAGCGGGATCAAATCCCAACCTATGTTGCTGCTGACAGAATGGCAGAAGAACGGATCGAAACAATGCGTAAATCGAGAAAGCAATTTTTATCTAACGGAATGAACATCCTTAGCCGCGGCAGATGATTCCTAAATAGGTTCGGAACCCTTGTCTTTTGACAAGGGTTCATCTACAAAGTCGTTTCAATACGATGGAGGTAATGAAGTGGAACAGAAAGAATTTAGAATTTTAACGATAAATCCAGGATCCACATCTACGAAAATTGGAGTATTTGATGATGAGCATATCATTGTGGAGGAAACAATCCGCCATGACAGAAAGGTCTTAAATGAGTTTGACTCGATCATTCAGCAATACCCTTTCCGAAAAAATATGATTTTGGAAACACTCGACAAAAGTGGAATTAACCTTTCAAAGCTTTCAGCTGTTGTTGGAAGAGGGGGCTTACTGAGACCGATTGAAGGTGGAACATACTCTGTGAATGAAGTCATGCTAGAAGATTTGAAAAAGGGATATTCAGGACAGCATGCCTCTAATTTAGGTGGAATATTAGCACATGAAATTGCATCTCAATTAAATATTAATGCCTATATTGTTGATCCAGTAGTCGTGGATGAAATGGAACCGATTGCAAAGGTATCTGGTTTTGCAGATGTTGACCGAAAAAGTATTTTCCACGCGCTTAACCAAAAGGCTGTGGCCAGGCGTGTAGCAACGGATCTTCAACAACCTTATGAAAACCTAAATTTAATAGTCGTTCATATGGGGGGAGGGATCACAGTTGGTGTTCACAAAGATGGTCGTGTCATTGATGTAAATAACGGACTTCATGGAGAAGGTCCATTTTCTCCGGAGCGTGCGGGAACTGTTCCTGCCGGAGACCTCGTTTCCATGTGTTTTTCGGGAGAATATTTTGCAGATGAGATAATGAAGAAAATTGTAGGACAAGGTGGTCTCGTTGGTTATTTAGGAACTAATGATGCGATTGAGGTGGAGAACCGAATTTCCAAAGGAGACGAGAAAGCGGAATTGGTCTATGATGCAATGGCTTACCAAGTCGCGAAGGAGATTGGTGCTGCTTCCACGGTATTGGCAGGTAAAATCGATAGTATTGTCCTTACTGGTGGCTTAGCTTATGGTAAACAATTTGTCTCCAAAATCATTGACCGTGTGAAGTGGATTGCAGAAGTAATTGTAAAACCAGGTGAAAACGAACTGCAGGCGTTAGCTGAAGGAGCGCTACGAGTTCTAAGAAATGAAGAAAATGCAAAGGAATATCTAGGTGGAACGGAGAAAGAGTCTAAAAATGCAAAAACTCACTAGGAGGATATACAATGGCCGTTGATTATGATTTAGTTATTCTTGGAGCAGGTACTGGGGGATATGTTGCTGCTATCCGTGCTTCTCAACTTGGTATGAAAGTAGCTGTAGTAGAAAAGGAAAAATTAGGGGGAACATGTCTACATAAGGGCTGTATTCCAAGTAAAGCATTATTGCGAAGTGCAGAAGTTTATAAGACGGTTCAAAAAAGTAATGACTTCGGGGTGGAAATAGGAGAATCCAGTTTAAATTTTTCAAAAGTACAAAAGCGAAAAGAAAAAATTGTTGACCAGCTTTACAAGGGGGTTCAACATTTAATGAAACAAGGGAAAATTGATGTGTATAAAGGTTTCGGACGTATTCTTGGACCTTCCATCTTCTCCCCTTCTCCAGGAACGATTTCGGTAGAAATGGCGGATGGGAGCAACAATGAGATGTTAGTTCCTAAGAATGTGATAATAGCAACCGGAAGCAGGCCTAGAACCTTGCCAGGGCTAGAAATTGATCATGTTCATGTACTCACTTCAGATGACGCCCTTGAGTTAGAAGAATTACCAAAAACTATTACAATCATTGGCGGAGGAGTCATTGGAATTGAATGGGCTTCTATGCTTGCAGATTTTGGAGTTGAAGTAACGGTTTTGGAATACTTACCAAAAATATTACCCACAGAAGATTCCGATATTTCGAAGGAAATGCTCCGTGCCATGAAGAAAAAAGGTGTCAAAGTAATTACAGGTGCAAAAGTTTTATCGGACCAGGTCAAGGTGGAAGGGAAGCTGATGTCTGTACCATATGAACATAAAGGGGAAGTTAAGACACTACAATCTGATAAGGTACTTGTATCTGTGGGCAGATCAGCAAACATAGACGATATAGGATTGCAAAACACAGATATAAAGATTGAAAACGGATTTATCGTCACGAATGAATTTTATCAGACGAAAGAATCTCACATATACGCCATTGGAGATGTTATTGGCGGATTACAACTAGCCCATGTTGCGTCCCATGAAGGAATTGCAGCTGTTGAACATCTGGCAGGGAAAGACGCCCATCCAGTAGATCCAAACATGGTTCCAAAATGTACATACTCTTCCCCTGAGGTGGCAAGTGTCGGATTATCGGAAGATGCGGCTAAGGACCAGGGATACAATGTGAAAACAGGTGTTTTCTCATTTAAAGCAATCGGAAAAGCACTTGTTTATGGGGATACATCTGGATTTGTTAAATTTGTTTCCAATAGTAAAAATGATGACTTGTTAGGGGTGCATATGATTGGACCTCATGTTACAGATATGATTTCAGAAGCAGCATTAGCTAAAGTTTTAGATGCCACGCACTGGGAAGTGGCAGATACTATTCACCCGCATCCAAGCTTGTCGGAAGCAATTGGGGAAGCGGCATTGGCAGTAGACGGAAAAGCGATTCATGGTGGATAAAACCACTGATATAAATTAATATTTTTTGAAACAAGGAGGGAATTTTATGACTAAACTTCGGCATCACCAATTGGGATTATCTGATGAAGATGTACTTCAAATGTTTAAAACAATGGTTTTAGCAAGAATGATTGATGAACGTATGTGGCTACTAAATCGAGCAGGGAAGATACCTTTTGTTATATCTTGTCAAGGACAAGAGGCAGCTCAAGTAGGGGCGGCCATGGCATTAAACAAAGACAAGGATTATGTTCTCCCATATTATCGGGATATGGGTGTTGTACTTCACTTTGGAATGACGACACAAGAGTTAATGCTATCGGGTTTTGCAAAAGCAGAAGATCCAAACTCAGGAGGTAGACAAATGCCAGGTCACTTTGGCAAAAGTAAGAACAGAATCGTAACTGGATCTTCTCCTGTGACAACACAAGTACCTCATGCCGTTGGCTTTGGACTTGCCGCGAAAATGAAAAAGGAAGATTGGGTAGCATTCACTACTTTCGGAGAGGGTTCATCTAATCAAGGAGATTTCCATGAGGGGATAAACTTTGCCAGTGTACACGATCTCCCGTGTATCTTCATGTGCGAGAACAATAAATACGCCATCTCTGTTCCATTAGAAAAACAGTTAAACTGTGAAAATGTATCGGACCGTGCGGTGGGATATGGTATTCATGGTGAAACGGTGGACGGGAATGATCCGTTGGCTGTGTATGAAGCAATTTCGAAAGCAAGAAAACGTGCAATCGAAGGTGGGGGACCTTCGCTTATTGAGACGGTATCTTATCGATTAACTCCTCATTCAAGTGACGATGATGATAGTGTTTATCGCGCGAAGGAAGAAGTGGAGGCAGCTAAAAAAATTGATTCTATAATAACGTTTGGCTCTTATTTAAAGGAAGTAGGTCTATTATCTGATAAAACGGAAGAAGAACTCCGGACCAATCTGCGTAAAGAAATTGATGAGGCAACAGATTATGCAGAAAAAGCAGGATATGCTGAACCAGAAAGTGCCTTGAAATACGTTTATGGGGAGGAGTGATGACAATGCCAATTATATCTTATATTGAAGCTGTAACCCGTGCCATAAGAGAAGAGATGGAACGGGATGAAAACGTATTTGTACTAGGGGAAGACGTGGGGAAACGTGGGGGCGTTTTCCGTGCCACCAATGGTCTATATGAACAGTTTGGAGAGGAGCGGGTTATTGATACGCCACTTGCTGAATCAGCAATTGCTGGAGTGGGCATTGGTGCGGCCATGTATGGACTAAGACCAATTGCAGAGATGCAATTTGCCGATTTTATTATGCCTGCTGTAAATCAAATTATATCGGAAGCTGCAAAGATTCGTTATCGTTCCAACAATGATTGGCAATGTCCAATTACAATAAGGGCACCGTACGGTGGAGGTGTTCATGGTGCTTTATACCACTCCCAATCCGTAGAAGCAATCTTTGCAAATGTTCCAGGTCTCAAAATAGTAATGCCATCCACACCTTATGATGTTAAAGGATTATTAAAAGCAGCCATTCGCAGTAATGATCCAGTCCTATTTTTTGAGCATAAACGGGCTTATCGTTTAATCAAAGGAGAAGTTCCCGATGAAGATTACACCCTCCCTATAGGAAAAGCGGATGTAAAACGAGAAGGAGATGACATTACCGTCATAACGTATGGATTATGTGTTCACTTCGCGATGCAAGCCGCAGAGAATCTAGCGAAGCAAGGTTACCAGGCACATATTCTTGATTTGCGTACGGTTTATCCTTTAGATAAAGAAGCGATAATCGAGG
This sequence comes from Evansella tamaricis, assembly GCF_019042215.1. Lineage (GTDB taxonomy): Bacteria > Bacillota > Bacilli > Bacillales > Salisediminibacteriaceae > Evansella > Evansella tamaricis. Next base: position 12,265 of record NZ_JAHQCS010000184.1, read on the forward strand.
CTGCAAGAAAAACTGGTAAAGTGCTATTGGTCACTGAAGATAATAAGGAAGGCAGTATTATAAGTGAAGTATCAGCTATTATCGCAGAACATTGTATGTTTGATCTGGATGCACCCATTAAGCGCTTGGCAGGCCCTGATGTACCTGCAATGCCTTACGCTCCAACGATGGAAAAATATTTTATGGTGAATCCTGATAAAGTAGAAGCGGCAATGAAAGAATTAGCAGAATTCTAATAGAAGACAGAGACCTTCAAGGAGGTGCCAGTCAATGGCCACAAAGATCACAATGCCTCAGTTAGGAGAAAGTGTTACTGAGGGTACCATTACGAAATGGCTCGTTAAACCTGGTGATAAAGTTAATAAATATGATCCTATCGCCGAAGTAATGACAGATAAAGTGAATGCAGAAGTTCCTTCTTCCTACACTGGGTCGATTAAAGAACTTGTTGCAGAAGAGGATCAGACGATTGCTGTTGGTGAAGTCATCTGTACGATGACAGTGGAAGGAGACGAAGAGTCTTCTGCAGTGGAGCAAGATACTTCTGAAACTGTTTCTGTTCAAGACTCTGCCCAACAGACTGGTGAAGATGAATCAAATAAGCGCCGATATTCTCCTGCGGTCCTACGTTTATCCCAAGAGCATGGGATTGATTTAGAGCAAGTAAATGGGAGCGGAAAAGGCGGGCGGATTACAAGGAAAGATTTACAGGCAATCATTGATAGTGGAGAATTTCCAGTAACCACTGTAGATGCAAAGAAAGAAAAGGAAAATAGCGACTCCCGATCTGCAAAAGAGACACGTCCTGTTTCATCATCCTTAGTGAGTGGAACAGCATCAGGAAGAGTGGAAGAGATTCCTGTGAGTGGTGTTCGTAAAGCAATTGCAAACAATATGGTTAAATCAAAGCACGAAGCACCGCACGCTTGGATGATGATAGAAGTGGATGTGACAGACCTAGTTCGTTATCGGAATAAAGTGAAAGACGAGTTCCAGAGGAAAGAGGAAATAAAACTAACATTTTTGCCATTCTTTGTGAAAGCAGCAGTGGATGCCCTTAAGCAATTCCCAGAAGTAAATTCCATGTGGGCGGGAGATAAAATACTTCGTAATAAAGATGTTAATATCTCTTTAGCAGTTGCTACGGAAAAGGAACTTTTTGTTCCAGTTATTAAGCATGCAGATGAGAAGACGATTAAAGGCTTGGCGAGGGAAATCAATGATCTTGCGTCAAAAGTGCGGAATAACTCTTTAAAGCAAGAGGACATGCAGGGAGGAACATTTACCGTAAATAATACAGGTTCTTTTGGATCGATCATGTCACAACCGATCATTAATCATCCTCAAGCGGCAATTTTATCGGTGGAATCAATCGTTAAACGTCCGGTAATTATGGAGCATGATGCCATTGCTGTCCGTCATATGGTGAACTTATGCATGTCATTAGATCATCGAGTATTGGATGGCCTTATTTGCGGCAAATTCTTAGGACATATAAAAACCAGCTTAGAGAATATGAATGAAAAAACTATTTCAATTTATTAATGAAAAAGAGGGTCTTGTCTACCATTGTGAAGTAGTCAGTGAAGAACGACCAGCAAGCTCGCATCGATGTTCTATTGATGTAAGCTTGCTCTTTTTTTGAAAGATAAGTATACGTTTTTGCACCCTCGGGTATTGTCTAGCTCCAGCGCCTACTCTCTGCGGGGCACTTCGGAAGTGACAACCGAAGTCAAAGATCGGACTTCTAGTTGTCATTCCTCCACTGCCCTACGCTCGTGAGCTTAGGCGCTTGCGCTTTTCTTATGTTTACTTAGATGAATAGAGGATAGTTGAATGTGTATACTAAGGGCAAAAAGAAAGGATGAATGACAAGAATGAAAAAGTTTCAGACTATTACATTACTATTTTCCCTTATCATGATAATTATTTTCCCTATTTCAACTATTGCAGAAGATTCCAGTGATGATGATATTGATAAAGAATGTGAGATGAATCAGGATATTAAACATCGCCATAAAGATATGTGGATACATATACAATTTTATTATGAATTATTGTTAGACAAATATCATCCAGAGTTAAAAACGGAATGGAAAGAAATTATGAGGGAACGGGAAACGATATTAAAGAAATGGAAAGAATTAAAAAAAGAGGGGAAAGAATTTGATCACTCCATGATTAGTGAGGAGTGGAAGGAAAAACATCAACAATATCATGAAGCATTTTTAGAAGCAGTGAAAATAAGAGATGATGAAAAAATCAAATCCCTTTTACCCAAATTATTGGAACTCCAAAAGAGTTGGAATAGAGATCAAAAAAGGGTTTTACAAGAAGAATAGTTAACGACTTTTTAAAAAGGACGAGTTAATCGTAGTCATTCTTATTTACAAAACGTAACATTTACGATATAATCCGTAGTGGGTTGTTCATAAAACGTAATTATTACGAAAGGGGAAAATAAGAAATGAAGCGATTATCGTTCTTTTTTTCAATTATGTTATTATTGTCTACTATTCTAGCTGCATGTGGACAAAATGAAGAAGATGTGTCGGAAGCGGGGGAAGATTCAGATTCGGAAGATGTCGTTGATGAAGTGGTTGAAGAAACGATTGAACCTATTTTGGTATATACAACACTTTTTCCATTAGAAGATTTTACATATCGAATTGGTGGAGAATATGTAGAAGTGGTTAATATAGTACCAGTAGGTGCAGATGCCCATTCATTTGAACCAACTGTTAATCAAATGGTAAGTATAGCCGAGGCAGACTTGTTCATCTATAACGGTGCAGGATTTGAAGGATTTGCGGAAAGAATAAAAGAAACTATTGAAACTCATGAGGTCACAGTACTTACGGCTTCAGACGGAATTGAATTAATAGATTATCACCATGATCATGATCACGGTCACAGTCACGATGATGACGATCATGGCCACAGTCATGATGATGACGATCATGGTCACAGTCACGATGATGACGATCATGGCCACAGTCATGATGATGACGATCATGGCCACAGTCATGATGATGACGATCATGGTCACAGTCATGATGATGACGATCATGGCCACAGTCACGATGATGACGATCATGGTCACAGTCATGATGATGACGATCACGGTCACAGTCATGATGATGACGATCACAGTCATGATCATGGAGACGAAGATCCACATGTATGGTTAGACCCTATTAGAGCAATTCAAGTTGCTGAAAATATTAAAAATGAATTAGTGGAATTACGACCAGAGGCACGTGACACATTTGAAGCAAACTTTGAAGAATTAAAAGGAGAATTGGAACTCCTTAATGAGGAATTCCTTGCCATGACAGAGGATATTTCCAAAGACACAATTGTAGTTTCTCATGCTGGATATGGATATTGGGAAGAAAGATATGGCATACATCAAATTGGTATTGCCGGGATCTCACCAACTAACGAGCCTTCCATTAGGCAAATTCAAGATGTGATTGAATTTATCGAAACAAAGGGAATTAATCACATTATGTTTGAACAGAATATCCCTACTAACATCGCTGAAACAGTCAGGCAAGAAGTGGGTGCAGAGGCTTTATGGATTCATAATTTGGAATCCATCACAGAAGAGAATGTGGCTGCCGGAGATGACTATTTTAGTCTAATGCGAAAGAATATTGAGACATTAAAGACAGCACTTCAATAAATACACGGGGATAAGGGGTAGATTTACCCTTTATCCCCTTAGTTTTTCTGTACTAGAGGATTAGTGGTGTCTAGCACTTTCTTAATAGGTAAGAATTTATAAGTTTTGGCACCTTCGGGCAATGTCTAGCTCCAGCGCCTACTCGCAAGGGAACTGAAAAAGTGGTGCTTTTCCACTTTTACAGTCCCTAAGCAACTTCGGAAGTGACAACTGAAGTCAAAGAGCGGACTTCAAGTTGTCATTCCTCCACTGCCCTACGCTCGTGACCATAGGCGCTTGCGCTTTTCTTATTTCTTTTGTTAAAAATAAAAGAATGGATTAAAATAAGAAGGATCAAAATAAGAAGGATCAAAAATCTTGGTAAACAACGTACATACAGTGTAAAATGAAAATAACGGTTAAACAGAAAGGGTGTATATAAATGGATTTTCAAATGTTTATGAATGATGTTGTTGAAACAGCTAGAAAAGAGATGGTTGAAGGAGGGTATAAAGAACTTAAAACTCCGGATGAAGTTGATGCTCTTTTCAAAAATAATGGAACAACGTTTGTTATGATTAATTCAGTTTGCGGATGTGCAGGTGGCATTGCTCGCCCATCAGCATTGTATATGAAAAACTATGAGGTGCAGGCTGATAATTACGCTACAGTTTTTGCAGGTCAAGACAAAGAAGCTACCGAACAGGCACGTTCATATTTTACTGGTTACCAGCCTTCATCCCCTTCTTTTGCTCTTATTAAAGATGGTAAAGTTCAAGCGATGGTAGAACGCCATGAAATAGAGGGTCATGAACCTATCGAGGTAGTTCAAAAATTGGAGAAAGCCTTCGATCAGTACTTTAAATAAATTTTTTTTCTGTAAGCGCAAGGAGGTTCTATTGGAAACCTCCTTTTCTTATGGTATAATTTTGCTTTGTAATCGTAATAAGGTTTGTAAAGGGGTATTAATATGAATGAATTGTATAAACAAATACATATTTACTTAAACATGGATAAAGAAATTTCTTTTGATGAATTTGATGATTACTATAAAAAGATTTTAGAATACTTTAATGAGCATGCCGATAATTTCGATGAAGATGCACTTTGGAAAGGATTATTTATTTCAGAGAATGTCATGACAAATGCCGATGCGCGAGCGAAAGAAGCAAAAAAATCAGATGCGAAGAAATATAAAAAAATTTCGCAACGTCTTTCATTATGGGCTCAAAATTTCAGTGCCAGATTAGGTGAAATGGGCTATACAAATGACCAGCTGAATGAACGATTTGAAGAGATGTTTGAGGAGGAAGTGGAGTAACTTTTTTAGACTACTCGCAAGGGAACTGAAAAAGTGGTTTTAAACTTTTTCAGTTGCTTCTTAATTACTACGGGGCACTTCGGAAGTGACAACCGAAGTCAAAGATCGGACTTCTAGCTACTTCTTCGAATTCGCTGTCCAACGAGCGGTTACTTCGCGAATATGCTTCGAGTTGCCTCGACGGATACTCTTCAGAGCGATGCTTGTAGAGGAAGAGGCACTGCCCTACGCTCGTGACCATAGGCGCTTGCGCTTTTCTTATTAAACTATTTGAAAATTTAAAGTTATCACTGATCCCTTGATTTTTTTGTGATTGATTGCTATACTCCTATAGTACACATGATTATGTTTTAAACATGGTCAAAAAATAATCTAAACGCCTAATCTTTGCGCCTGTAGTGAAATGGATATCATACGAGATTTCGGCTCTCGCGTTCCGGGTTCGAATCCTGGCGGGCGCGCCATACATAAACTTAACTCTGGGTCTTCCCGGAGTTTTTTAATTTTTTTTTGTTGAAATGTAATACTAACATCATGTGAGTGGAGAATTATTTTAAATATGGAGAGTTGGTGAAAAGGGTTGTTTCGCATTGGATATCGGACCATAAAAACAGCACTTGGTGCAGCCATTGCTATTGGTATTGCACAAGCCTTTCAATTGGACTTTTTTGCTTCTGCAGGAATTATTACTATTTTATGTATTCAGAAGACAAGAAGGAAATCCTTTCAAATGTCATGGGCTAGATTTTTAGCTTGCATCATTGGATTACTATATGCAGGACTACTGTTTGAATACATCGCTTATCATCCGATAACAGTAGGTGTACTCTTATTATTATTTATTCCAACAACGTTGTTGTTAAAAATACAAGCTGGTATAGTAACTAGTTCTGTAATTATTTTACATATTTACACTTCTGGTCAAGTTACCCTTAACTTAATACTAAATGAATTAGCACTAATTTCAATTGGTATATTTTGTGCTTTACTAATGAATGCGTATATGCCGAGTGTTGAAACGAAGTTGAGTAAAATGCAGCAGCAGTTGGAACGGAATTTTTCTAAAATCTTTCAAGAATTTTCAGTTTACGTGAAAACCGGTCAGAGTACTTGGAGTGGAAAGGAAATTACCAATTCAGCAACATTATTAGAAGAAGCCCAAACGATTGCAGCACAGAATTTAGAAAATCACCTGTTAAGGTATGATGACCAATACTATCATTATTTTAAAATGCGAGAGAAACAATTAGAAATTATTGAAAGAATGATGCCATTATTAACTACAATTGAAATTCAATTGAAGCAAGGGGAAATGGTGGCAGATTATATGAAAGAATTAAGTGAAGGAGTAAATCCTGGAAACACATCTTCAAAATATGTTGAAAAATTGGACCATTTAAAGAAAATATTTAAGAATATGCCCCTTCCTGAAACGAGAGAGGAATTCGAAGCAAGATCTGCATTAATGCATCTTGTATATGAAATAAATGAATACCTTCTGATTAAGCAACAATTCAAGCCTATAAAAAAATATTCAATCTTCCGGTGAATAATTAACGTTGCCTCAAGCAACAACTATAGGAAAGAAGATACTCTAAGAAGGTAGTGATCAGTTATGAAATCACTTTTTCTTTCCATTCTCCTTATTGTGTCACCCATTTGGCCATTAGGGGAAAATCCGCTAGTGGGAGATCCTTATTTAATCGTTAATAAAAGGACAAACGAACTGGCGTATATTGTAAGTGGGGAAGTTAAGCAAACCTTCGATGTGGCAACTGGTAAAATGGATTCCCTTACACCAGAAGGGGAATACACGATTACCGTTAAGGCTGTGGAGCCTTATTACCGAAAAGATAATATTGAAGGGGGAAGTAAAGATAACCCCTTGGGTACCAGGTGGATCGGGTTTGATGCAGAGGGAACTGACGGAAGGATTTACGGAATTCATGGAACAAACAATCCTGCTTCTGTCGGTCAATATTTAACATCTGGTTGTGTGAGGATGAATAATGGAGATGTGGAAATTTTGTTTGAAGAAGTTCCATTAGGTATGAAAGTATTAATTACCACATCAGAAAAGTCATTCCAAGAGCTAGGTATAGAATTCGGTGCTATTGCAGAAAAAACTCAAGATAATAATTAGCAATATAAAGAAGGATGTCCCATAAAAATTTTGGGACATCTTCTTTCTCTTTGTACGGACGCTTTTAGGTTCATTAACTCAGAAATGAAAAAAATCGCCCTTCTTCAAACGATACCGAAGGAGCGACATTTTCTATTCTCATTCTGCTAAATTAGAATAATGCAACGGAACCTAGAATGGTACCTAGCGCCATAGTTGCAATCATTATATAAATAATAACTTTTCGATATTTACGGGGCATTGTCTTACCTCCTTGAATAATGCTATACCCATTTTACTTTATATTTAGGCGATGTGACAAGGGGGACAAGACATATTCCTTTAAGAGATACACTGTTTTCGTCCTTAAAAGAGGAAATAATGCATATTATATCGAAGTAATTATTATCTTAAAAAATTTCAGTCTTTTGCCGAAATGGTTAAAGGAGGATTTATCATCGTGATAGATAAGGAAAAATGGCATGAGCGGGCTAAAGAAGAGGTTCAAAAACACCCAGAAAGAAAAGAGGCTTTCACTACCTCTTCATCCATACCAATCGACCGTGTTTATTTACCTGAAAAGGTGGATGGGAGTTATGAGGAATTAGGTTTCCCGGGAGAATATCCATATACTCGTGGGATTCGGCGCACGATGTATCGAGGACGTTTTTGGACGATGAGGCAGTATGCTGGATTCGGCTCGGCAGATGAAACAAATAAACGGTTTAAATACCTTTTAGAACAGGGACAAACTGGTTTGTCAGTTGCTTTTGATTTGCCGACTCAAATAGGATACGATTCCGATGATCCAATGTCCCTTGGGGAAGTTGGAAAAGTAGGAGTAGCTATCGATACATTAAAAGATATGGAAATTCTTTTTGACGGAATATCATTAGATCAAGTTAGTACTTCCATGACCATCAATGCGCCAGCATCGGTGTTACTTGCCATGTATATTGTGGTGGCAGAAAAACAAGGTGTTGCAATGAATAAGATCCAAGGTACGATTCAAAATGATATTTTAAAGGAGTATATTGCAAGAGGCACTTACATTTTCCCCCCTAAGCCTTCCATGAGATTAATTACAGATATTTTTGCATATTGTACGGAGCACACACCTAAATTTAACACTATAAGTATTAGTGGATATCACATACGTGAAGCTGGTTCCACAGCAGTACAAGAGTTAGCATTCACTCTATCAAACGCCATGGCATATGTTGATGCTGCGTTGGAGGCAGGATTAGATATTGATAAATTTGCACCAAGACTCGCTTTCTTTTTTAATGGACATAATCAGTTTTTCGAGGAAATAGCAAAGTTTCGTGCCGCAAGACGAATGTGGGCGAAAATTATGAAAGAGAAGTATGGTGCAAAAAAAGAAAAGAGTATGCAGCTAAGGTTCCACACACAAGTTGCAGGGTCCACATTAACTGCACAACAACCGGACAATAATATAGTCCGTGTTGCTTTACAAGCGTTGGCTGCAGTGTTAGGTGGTACACAAAGTCTTCATACAAATGCAAAGGATGAGGCTCTTGCGTTACCTACGGAGGAATCAGCCCGAATTGCATTACGGACACAGCAAATTATTGCTCACGAAACTGGTGTGGCAGATACAATCGATCCTTTAGGAGGTTCTTATTATATTGAGACACTTACGGATCAATTAGAACAGAAAGCACAAGAGTATATGGAGGAAATAACCACTAGAGGAGGGGCAGTTGCAGCGGTGGAACAACAATATATGCAAAGGGAGATTCACCGTGCAGCTTACGATACACAAAAGAAGTTGGAGCGGGAAGAGGAAATTGTTATTGGTGTAAACCGTTATCAATTGGAAGAGGAACCTCAACCAGATTTACTTCGCGTTGATGATAAATTAGTAGAAGCGCAACTGGACAGACTTCAAAAGGTGAAACAGGAAAGAATTGATACGGAAGTGAAAGAAGCATTGTCGGCGTTAAAAAAAGCTGCAGAAGGTACAGAAAACTTGATGCCGTTTATTATTGAGGCTGTCAGAAGGTATGCCAGCATCGGGGAAATCTGCCATACTTTAAGGGATGTGTTTGGAGAATACGAGTAGAGGGATGGAGGAATACCAAAATGGATAAAATACGCGTTTTAATAGCAAAACCAGGTTTGGATGGACACGATAGGGGTGCCCTCGTTATTTCTCAGGCCCTTCGAGATGCTGGAATGGAAGTAATCTACACTGGATTAAGGCAATCACCAAAACAAATTGTTCGTGCTGCAATCCAGGAAGATGTAGATGCCATCGGCTTATCAAGTTTGTCAGGGGCACACAACGTATTGTTCCCGGAAGTCTTAAGATTGCTGAAGGAACAACAGGCAGAGGACATATTAGTCTTCGGTGGTGGAGTTATACCAATGGAGGATGCTCAGGAACTGGAGAAAAAGGGTATCCAAAAGATTTTTACACCTGGTACTTCCACGATAACAATTGCTGCTTACATCGAAAAGGCGGTTATGGAAGGAAGGGGAAAGGACACAGGAATCCTGGAACCACCAAAAGGAATTGATCATATTGGTATTGCCGTACGTTCCATCGAAGGAACGTTGCCATTTTATTTAAATCACCTCCATTTAGAAGTGGAGAAAATCGTAGAAGTACCTGATCAACAAGTAAAGGTTGCCTTTCTTCCTTTAGGTAATAGTAAGTTGGAATTGTTGGAACCGCTTACTCGTGACAGTCCTGTTGCAAAATTTATAGATAAGAAAGGGGAAGGTCTTCACCATATTGCCTTTTCCGTATCAAGCTTACAAGATCGGTTAAATCAATTAAAAAGAGAAGGTGTAACATTAATTGATGATGTACCAAAAAATGGTGCAGGAGGATATCCGATTGCTTTTTTACATCCGAAATCTGCAGATGGAGTATTAGTAGAATTATGTGAAGTAAAAGATGCCGAAAGGACAGATAATGACTAATGGACATATATGAAAAAATTAATGAACTTTATGATAAGAGGAGAAAAGTAGAACTGGGTGGTGGTGATGCAAGAATTGAGAAGCAGCATGAGAAGGGGAAGCTAACAGCGAGAGAAAGAATCCATCTTTTTTTAGATGAGGGCTCTTTCATGGAATTAAATCCATTTATGGAGCATCGCACCACTGATTTTGGAATGCAGCCAGGTTCTGCTCCTGGTGAAGGTGTTGTCACAGGATACGGAAAAGTAAATGGCAGGATGGTTTTTCTGTTCGCACAGGATTTCACTGTATATGGTGGTGCATTAGGTGAAATGCATGCAAAAAAAATTGCAAATGTTATGGATTTAGCAGTAAAAAATAAAGCACCGTTTGTAGGTTTAAATGATTCTGGTGGAGCAAGGATACAGGAAGGTGTCCTTTCACTGGATGGATATGGCCATATCTTTTACCGGAATTCAATTTATTCCGGGGTCATTCCACAAATCTCTGTCATCATGGGTCCTTGTGCAGGTGGTGCTGTTTATTCACCGGCAATCACAGACTTTGTGTTTATGGTAGAGAAGACAAGCCAAATGTTTATAACCGGACCAAAAGTAATCGAAACGGTAACCGGGGAGAAGATATCTTCTGAAGAATTAGGTGGGGCGTTCGTCCATGGAAGTAAAAGCGGTAATGCTCACTTTTCCTGTGAAACAGAGGAAGAGGTATTACAAGAAGTTCGGAAATTACTTAGTTATTTACCACAGCATAATGAGGACCAACCGCCGAAATACGATGTGGAACAGAAAGACGATTTTCTGTATGATTTACTGGAAGATGTCCCAATGGATCCAACTAGGCCGTATGATGTGAGAAAGGTTATTGAACAAGTGGTTGATAAGGAAAGCTTTTTAGAAGTACATAAAGGATTTGCGAAAAATGCTGTTGTGGGATTTGCCAGAATAGATGGATCATCCATCGGAATAATTGCAAATCAACCGAAAGTAATGGCAGGTGGATTGGATATAGATTCTTCTGACAAAATTTCTAGGTTTATTCGCTTTTGTGATTGTTTCCATATCCCGCTTGTTACCTTTGAAGATGTAACTGGCTTTTTTCCTGGAATTAAGCAGGAGCATGGGGGGATTATCCGTCACGGAGCAAAAATTTTATATGCCTATTCCGAAGCTACCGTCCCTAAAATAACGGTAATAACCCGTAAAGCTTATGGGGGGGCTTATGTGGCCTTGAATAGCAAGGCAATAGGTGCTGATGTGGTGTTTGCCTGGCCTAATGCGGAAATTGCAGTGATGGGTCCACATGGTGCAGCAAATATTATATTTGCCAGAGATATTCGAGAGAGTGAGGATCCAGAAGAAACACGGTTGGAAAAAATTGAGGAATATCGCCATAAATTCGCGAATCCATATATTGCTGCTGCTAATGGTATGGTGGATGATGTTATCGACCCGAGAGAAACGAGAATTAAACTGAAACAAAGCCTTGAAATGTTACAAAGAAAAGAAGAACATCGACCAAAGAAAAAACATGGCAATATTCCATTATAACAATATCGGGGGTCATAAGAGACGAACGATTAAATCTTTGATACAATAGTAAACTAAAGTGATGAAATGAAATCATTCGATTTAAATTGGAGGATTCTTTGATAATGGTTAATAAAGAACGTTTAGTAAATGAATTTATGGAACTTGTAAAAGTGGATTCCGAAACTAAATACGAGAGGGAAATTGCAGACGTCCTAATTAATAAATTTCAATCCCTTGGAGTAGAGGTTAAGGAAGATCATACAATGGATGAAACTGGACATGCTGCGGGGAATTTAATCTGTACATTAAAGGGAGAAGTAGAAGGAAATAGTATTTATTTCACTTCTCACATGGACACTGTTGTTCCTGGGAACGGAGTGAATCCAATCTTGGATGGTGAATATATTAAAACAGATGGGTCCACTATATTGGGTGCAGATGATAAAGCTGGAATTGCAGCTATGCTGGAAGCTGTTCGAGTATTAAAGGAAACAGGTGTTAAGCATGGAACTGTTCAATTTATTATTACTGTCGGTGAAGAGTCAGGGTTAGTTGGAGCAAAAGCTTTAAATCGTGATGATTTGATAGCATCCTACGGTTATGCTCTGGACAGTGATGGGAAGGTTGGTACAATTGTAGTGGCTGCCCCAAACCAGTCTAAAGTGAAAGCCACCATTTTTGGTAAAACAGCACATGCCGGTGTAGCTCCAGAAAAGGGGATTTCTGCTATCACCATAGCAGCCAAAGCTATTGCACAAATGCCATTAGGACGGATTGATAGTGAAACGACAGCGAATATAGGAAGATTTGAAGGGGGTACGCAAACGAACATCGTTTGTGATCGTGTTGATATACTGGCAGAGGCAAGATCACTCGTCCCAGGGAAGCTGGAAAAACAGGTTACTGCCATGAAATTAGCATTTGAGAAGGCAGCAAAGGATATGGGTGGGAAAGCAGTTGTAGACGTGGTTTTAGTTTATCCTGGATTCAAACATAAGGATGGGGATCTAGTTGTTGAAGTGGCAAAACAGGCTATTGAAGAAATTGGACGAGAAGCGGTATTAACAACAAGTGGTGGAGGCAGTGACGCGAATATTATTGCAGGGCATGGCATTCCTACAATTAATCTAGGAATTGGATATGAAGAGATTCATACTACGAATGAAAGAATGCCCGTGGAGGAATTAGAAAAAACTTGTGAATTGGTTTTAACAATTATTAAGAAAGCAGTATAGAATCGGGCAACTCACAGTTGCCCACTTTTTGTGCCAATAAGTTAGCGATTTTATTTGACTAGTTAGGGGATAGGGAAAATGACTGTTGATGATCGTACACATTTGCTTTTAAATTACATGCGCGGGTTATCGAAGGTGTTGGAAGAAGAGTGGCAAAATAATGCACAGACATTAGGACTAACATTAGCTGAACAGCATGTATTGTGGATTGTTTATTCAAAGGGAAAAATTTCTGTAACCAATGTTGCAAAAATAGGTTTATGGGATCGGTCCACTGTTATGCAAATTATGAAACGACTTCAGGATAAAGATTTAGTTAAATCGGTGAAAGATGAACGTGATTTGAGGGTAACTTATATGACATTAACAGAAGAGGGAAAACGAAAGCGGGAACAGTCACAACAGAAAGACTATAAATTTTTTGATTTCATTGATAATTATTATAAACAAAAACCAGATTTTATGGAAGAATTAATCCGTTTCCATCGGGAAGTGAATTACCATTTTAATGGTAGTGACTTTGTGGATTGGGTAGAAGAAACAACAGAAAAATTAAGTCAGTAATAAGAAAAGCGGAATCGCCTATGAACACGAGCGTAGGGCAGTGGAGGAATGATAACCGAAGTCCGCTCTTTGACTTCGGTTGTTCCTTCCGAAGTGCCCCGCAGCGAGTAGGAAGGAACTGAAAAAGTTTAAAACCACTTTTTCAGTTCCTTTTATTTGTATGGCAATGGCTACGCTCGACGCTCGCCTGATTGGAGAAAACCGCTCCTATCAGGCTTTTTAAAGATTGCGACGGCTACGCTCATTGCTTAGGGACTGTAAAAGTGGAAAAGCACCACTTTTTCAGTTCCCTTGCGAGTAGGCGATGGAGCTAGACAAAGAAAAGCGGAATCGCCTATGAACACGAGCGTAGGGCAGTGGAGGAATGACAACCGAAGTCCGCTCTTTGACTTCGGTTGTTCCTTCCGAAGTGCCCCGCAGCGAGTAGGAAGGAACTGAAAAAGTTTAAAACCTCTTTTTCAGTTCCTTTTATTTGTATGGCAATGGCTACGCTCGACGCTCGCCTGATTGGAGAAAACCGCTCCTATCAGGCTTTTTAAAGATTGCGACGGCTACGCTCATTGCTTAGGGACTGTAAAAGTGGAAAAGCACCACTTTTTCAGTTCCCTTGCGAGTAGGCGATGGAGCTAGACAAAGAAAAGCGGAATCGCCTATGAACACGAGCGTAGGGCAGTGGAGCTAGACATTGTACGATGGTGCCAAAACTTATAAATTTCTTACCTTAACAAAAGAAGAACCTGGAAACATTACTGAATAATGCTTTCAGGTTCCACATTACCTAATTCCATAGATTCAAGTATTATTTCTTCAGAATAACCAATTAAGCTCGATAAGTCTTTTAACGTAGGTGAAGGCAACTCTTTCTGCTCATATTGGACCAAAACTTCAATCACTAGAAGCAATACATTGTTATAAATGGTGTCATGCTGAAGCGTATTTTCCATTATTTCGACCGCCTTCCAACCATTGATTCCCTTAATCATATCATAAAATAAGGGCTTTAATGTTTACAACTATATGTAAAATATTATAAAACTATTAAAAAGGGACACTGGATTAGGCTGTATCATGTAGTTAGATTGGAGGTGACCATAGGTTATGAACGGGACCGACAGAAAGAACAAAATAATTTTTCATGTAGATATGAACAGTTTTTACGCTTCTGTTGAAACAGCTTATGATCCGACTTTAAGGGGGAAGCCATTGGCAATTGCCGGAAATGCTGAGGCACGGAGGGGGATCGTAGTTACTGCAAACTATGAGGCGAGGGGGAGAGGTGTGAAAGCTCCTATGCCACTATGGGAGGCGTTGAAGTTGTGCCCTAATCTGATTGTCAGGGAACCGAATTTTGATCGTTATCGTACGGCATCTACTCAAATGTTTCAGGTGTTGTATGAGTATACACCACTTGTGGAACCAGTTTCGATTGATGAAGGATATATGGATGTTACAACAGTAGAATTAAAGATGAATCCAATCCAACTAGCTAAGCATATACAAGATCGATTAATACATGAATTAAACCTCCCCTGCAGTATTGGAATTGCCCCAAATAAGTTTTTAGCGAAGATGGCGAGTGATATGAAAAAACCGATGGGGATCACCGTTCTCAGGAAAAGGGAAGTAAGAGAGATATTATGGCCACTTTCAACTGTTGAGATGCATGGGGTTGGGAAAAAAACAGCAGAAAAATTAACGAAACTTGGAATAAATACGATTGGAGATATTGCAAATGCTGACCCGCACTTACTTCACCGAAAGTTAGGGATTGGGGGAGTAAGAATACATGAACGTGCGAATGGTATAGATCAACGTCCTGTGGACCCAGATTCGGTGGAGGACTTTAAAAGTATTGGCAATTCCACCACTCTTCCAAAGGACGAAAAGAATGTTTCTACCATTAAAAAAGTGATGATGAATTTGGCAGACTCTGTTGGGAGGAGAATTCGAAAAAAGAATGTGTATGCAGGCAATATCCAATTGACGATTCGTTATCATGATTGGAATACTATTACAAGAAGCAGCAAATTAGCTTATCCAATAAGTACACACCAGGATATATTTGAGGCAGCATGGAAACTGTGGGAAAAATATTGGAGTGGAGAATCAGTCAGGTTATTGGGAATAACCGCTATGGATCTCGTTGAAAAGGGACATGCTCACAAGCAATTAGACCTTTTTTCCTATGATAATGATGAAAAAGAGGAGAAATTAAGTGGGGTTGTGGACCATCTTAAGAATAAGTATGGTGAAAATGTTCTTTTGAAAGGAATTCAATTGGGAAACGATAAGAGTGCTCTACTGCGAGATAAGAAAAAGAGGGGAACAAGTCTAGAGAAAGACTTTTTGAGAGATAATCTTTTTAATCAAAAGGAATAAAATAATGAAGAATGTTCAATAAAGGTGGTTTTTTGAACATTCTTTTTTTATTGTCTACGCTTCAATTTTCATTGTTATTATCCGATACAATAGATAAGACAAAATCACGGGAAGTGTACACCTATGGAAATACAATCACAACAAGTAAATATCCCTTTCCAGAAAGTAGACCAGTCTGCCCTAAGAGAAGGGGAACTGTATCAAGCGAAAGTAGAAACAAGAGTATCAGACAGGGAAGGAATACTTCTTATTAGAGGCCAGGAAGTAAAAGCGAAATTTACAGATAAAATACCTAACAATGATATGATGATGGTGAAAATAGAAGGGCGTACAAAAGATGGGATTAAAGTGAGTGTTGTGGAAGGGGCAACTACAACTAAGGAATTAAGGGAAGGAACTAGTCCCCAAACTCCCACAGGGGAACGTAATGAAAAGCTTACACACACAAATCAACGTGAATTATCTATTGAATTAAAACGAGTTATTCAACAATTCGTAACTAACGGAATCTCATTAACAAGAAACAACCTTCAAGAATTACAAAAGTATTTTTCTAACATAAAAGAAGACAGTCAACGACTTGATACCGTAGAGATGCTGATCAGAAAACGGATGGAACCAAATGGAGATAACATTAATAAGATTCATCAAGCATTACATGGGAAAGTTATCCAAGATTTGTTGCAACAGAATGGAGTAACAGATGACATCTCGAATTCTCACGATAAGAAATTGATGGAACAAGTTGCAGAAATTATCCAAAAGACAGAACATCAAATCAGCGGTCAAAATAGTCAACTAGTACAAGGTGGAAATCATTCAGAATTACAAGAGTGGCAACGGAAAGTGGAGAACGAACCTGATTTAAGAAAAACATTGGATTTCTTTCGCTCTACTCTTACTACAATGGCAAACTTACCAGACAAAGTTCACCATGAGTTAGGGCAGGCCATAAAACAGGCAGAAGAACGCCTTGATCAGGGAAGAGAGTTAAAAGGGCGACAGATTATAAGTAGTGCCATAAAAGATGCAATGGAAGGGCAATTGCCCCTTCAAAGAAATGTACAACTGCTAAATCAAACAGAAATACAGGGATATAATGATGTGAAATTACAAACGGTAACGGGATTATCAAAGGATATCCTTGTTACAGAAGTAACGGAACGACTTGCTCTGGCTACGGATGAGTTTAAAGTATTTCAAAGGGAGACTTCTCGACAATTGGGCCGTATTGTCATTTTAATGGAACAGTTAAATACAGCATCAACCAAAACAGTTAAGCCAATGCTGGAAACAGTCATTAAACAACTTGATCGAGCACTGTTAAAAAGTGATTGGCTTCTCCATGCAGATATGAAGACGGAGAAAAGAATGTTAGAGGCAACCAGTAGATTGGCAGAAGCTAAAACATTTTTAGGGAAAGGTTTAACAGAAGAAGCAAGGCAAATCGTGCGTGAAGTTCAGCAGTCGCTTGAAAAAATACTTTTTAAGCCTACTTCTCAAAAAGTAATGCATTTGATGACGAATATGAAGGAGTGGGGAGGAAGACCCACAGACGTCCATCGTCTTTCTCACCAACTGGATCAAACTTCTAAAATACTCCTTCAGCAAGATGGCTCTCCACGCCAAGTATACGAAGGGTTGAGGATGATGGGGTTAACCAGGGAGACTGAACTGGCGCAACAATTAGTTACTGGAAGAGATGTAATTCCACATCCAAAAGACGTGAAATCACTGTTAATGGAATTAGCACAACGGGAGAGGGAAGGAAACTTCCAACAGCAGGCACAACAGGGAGTGCAGTCTCTCACTGGTCAGCAGTTAATGAGCAGGATGGACTATCAGCAAAACATGCAATTATTAATGTTCCAATTGCCACTTCTTATAAAGGGTCATGCTGAAAATCTCCAAGTCTATGTAAATGGTAGGAATGAAGGGGAAAAACTGGATTGGGAGAATTGCAACCTATTTTTCTTAATTGAAACGAAAAAAATGGGTGAAGTGGGAATAGCCATTAATGTCACGGAAAGGGCCTTAAGTGTTACCTTAAAGAATAATCATGTTGATTTTAAAAAAAGAGTTTTGCCGATAACCGAGAAGTATATGAATCGTCTAAAAGAAGTTGGTTTCCACATCCACAGTATTAAATATTCACCATTAACTGGTCATGAAAATGCTACAAAGGAATCACAGCTACATAAGGATTCCCTGTCACCTACCTTAACGGAGAAAGGATTTGATTTCAAAATATGATGGTATCAAAGCATTTTAATCATATAAAAAGAAGAGAAATGAATGGACCACAAGCAGCGGTAATCCGATATGATGAAAATTCTGGAGATGATCCTAAAGTGGTTGCCCATGGCAAAGGGTATGTGGCACAACGGATTATGGATATGGCTACAGAACATAATATTCCGATGGAAGAAAATATCGGATTGTTGGAAAATTTAATCGACTTAGATTTAGGAGAGAGTATTCCACCACAGCTATATGCTGTGATGGCTGAGATACTATTATTACTAGAAGAAATGGAACAAAACTATTAACATTACAAAACAAGTGCCGATAAAAAGATTAGATACTATTCGACAATATTCTTTGTGTGAGGAAGTAATGAGCAGTGGGGGGAAGATAACTATGATTTCAAAGGAAGCTCTGCATAAAAAGACACCACAAGAGTTAACTGCATTGTTATATGGAGCAGGATTAGATCATTTAGAAGAGGCTAGAGATGCTATTGTAATGAAAGACTTTGTTAATGGAAACTATCATTTGCAAAAGGTAAACGATATTCTCGAACGATTAGGTGCGGGAATCAATTATGAAGCAGGGATCATCGCTGATCAATTGGATGCGGTATATAACTATATGGCAGAAAAAGTGATAGAGGCAAACTATAAAAAGGACATTACAATGATAGATGAAGTACATACACACTTATTGGCACTATCTACTGCTTGGCAAGGGGCAATGGGAAAGAATCAGGATATTCAGTCAAGATCTCATAAGCGACAAGCGAGCGCATACGAACAAAATAGTCTGTTTGAAGACTAAAGGAGAGTGATGACACGATGAAAATAAATAATAATATTCAAGCACTTAACGCATACCGAAATCTTTATCAAAATCAATTTAAGACTTCCAAAAACTTAGAAAAACTATCTTCTGGTTTACGGATAAATCGTGCTGCTGATGATGCTGCTGGATTAGCAATCTCTGAAAAAATGAGGTCTCAAATACGGGGGTTAAAACAAGCAGAAAGAAATGCTCTAGATGGTATTTCACTTATGCAAACATCGGAAGGTGCCATGCAGGAAGTACATGCTATGTTACAAAGAATGCGCGAACTGGCAGTACAAGCATCTAACGACACGAATACGGAATATGACCGTGAGCAAATTCAAAAAGAAATTGATCAATTAAAATTGGAAATTGACAGCATCTCAGATAAAACAGAATTTAATACTAGAAAACTGTTGGACGGAAATAGCGCTGTGTTATCATCCATCACATCTACTGAAGACAATGCAGCGAGAATTGCAAGCTTACCCATCGTTATGGATGCTAGATTACAAAGTGGTACTTATCACCTTGAGGTTACAAACAAGAAAGACGTCATTCATATTGTTCAACCAAATGCAGGACTAACGGATAGGGAAAATGATATTAAGTTTGATGCATCCCTTGTTGAAGGCAATCCATTTTACCCACAGCCTTTTGGAGAATATACTATAAATGTTCGAAACTACTCCCCAAATGATCAAAATGCTTTAGTACAAGTAATCGGTCCAGATGGACTTCCTTTAGATGAAAGATCGGTAAGAGTTGGCCAGGAAGACGGAGATATTTATAATATTGGCGGACTATCAATTGATACTAAAAAGATAATTGGTGCTGGTACTGTGAAGGTATCTATTGAGCAACAAGCTACATTTTCCATTTACAGGGGTGAAGAACCACTAGAGCAGAATCTGATCACAGCAGGAAAAACGATGACTACAAAAAATGGAATTGTCCGGCACGGTGGGATTGAATTTCAATTTCATAATGATATGAAAGACACAATGGAAGATTCTGGAGAAACGGTTGATAGAGCTATCTCCACATTTTCAATTACCAATAATTCCCTGGCATTTCAAATTGGACCAAATACGAATCAACAAGTGATGATTGATATTCCTAGAATGGATATTGTGACTCTAGGAATTGAAGAAGTAGACGTCACTACACATGATGGTGCTAACAAAGCTATTTATCAATTAGACCGGGCGATTAACAACATTTCAGAAGCGCGCTCTAAACTTGGGGCAACGCAGAATCGGATGGAACACACAATCAATAATCTTCAAATTACTCACGAGAACCTTACGGCCTCGGAATCACGAATTCGTGATGCAGATATGGCATTAGAAATGACAGAATTCACTAGAAATAACATTTTAAACCAGTCTGCTACTGCCATGCTGGCACAGGCCAATCAACTTCCTCAAGGGGTGCTACAGTTACTACAATAAGCAAGTGGAAGGTGAGCAAATCACCTTCCATTTGTTTTTATTAACTTTCCCTTGGTTCTGTCCCAGAATTTACTTATAATTAGACTATGTCATTGTTCATTTTTTGTTTTTATGAAAAATAAATATTAGCCTTTAAAAAAAAGGAGAAACTTATGGATGTTCAAAAAATAGGTAGAACAACTGTCAATTCGGTTGAAAAAAAAACATCTCAGACGAAGGCAGGTGTCTCCTTTCAGGAGATCATGCAAAAAGGTAAGGACAATCAAGCCTACGAAAGACTTGGAAAACTCCTGGAACAAATAGAAGGTCAAGGAAAAACCCTTTCGGAGTCAAGAACGGTGGACGAACTGAGAAAATATAAACAATTAGTAAAAGAGTTTATGGATGACGCCGTGAAACTAGGTTTAAGTTTAGAAGAGAGGAAAGGATTTAACCGAAGAGGGCGTACGAAGGTCTATAAAATTGTGAAAGAAGTGGATCGCAAATTGCTGGATTTAACAGATGCAGTTTTAAAAGAGCAGCGAAAGGGTTTAGAGATCTTAAACATGGTAGGAGAAATTAAAGGTCTCCTTGTAAATATTTATGCTTAAATAACTGTTCAATAGTTGACAGCGAAAAAACGATATGGTAAATAAAGTGATAGAGATTAGCACTCAGATGCTTTGAGTGCTAATCTATTTATGGAGGGGTACTACCTCTGATATTAGGAGAATAAAAAATGGTGGAGTTAGGAAAGGAGAGTTTCTATGGCTACAAAAATGGAATTTAAAGCAGAATCAAAAAGACTGTTGGAGATGATGATTAATTCGATTTATACTCATCGTGAAATCTTTCTTCGAGAACTTATATCCAACGCAAGTGATGCCATTGATAAAATGTATTACAAAGCACTGACTGATGAATCGTTGAATTTTGACCAAGACAGTTACTACATAAAAGTAACTCCCGACAAGGAAAATAGAACCTTGAAAATCACTGATACTGGTATAGGAATGACAAAGGAAGAACTGGAAAATAATCTTGGTATTATTGCAAAGAGTGGATCGTTAGCGTTTAAAAAGGAAACCGAACTGAAAGACGGGCATGATATTATTGGACAATTCGGAGTTGGGTTTTATTCTGCTTTTATGGTTGCTGAAACGGTTACCGTTATTAGTAAAGCGCTTGAAAGTGATACAGCATATAAGTGGGAATCTGAAGGGACAGAAGGGTATACAATTGAACCTTGGGAAAAGGCTGAGACAGGTACGGAAATCATTCTAAAAATCAAGGAAAATACTGAGGATGAACAGTTTGATGATTATCTGGAGGAGTATCGACTAAAAAATATCATAAAAAAATACTCAGACTTTATCCGTTATCCAATTAAAATGGATGTTTCCGGACAACGACCAAAAGAAGATAATGAAGAAGAATTAGAAGAATATACAGAAGAACAAACGGTAAATAGTATGGTACCGATTTGGAGAAAAAATAAAAGTGAGTTGACGACAGAAGACTATGAGAAGTTTTATTCAGAAAAGCATTATGGGTTTGATAAACCTTTAAAACATATTCATCTTAGTGTGGATGGAACATTACGCTACAATGCTATTTTATTTATACCGGAAAATATGCCTTATGATTACTATACAAAAGAGTTTGAAAAAGGATTGGAACTATATTCAAGTGGTGTATTGATCATGAATAAGTGCTCTGATCTACTCCCTGATTATTTTAGTTTTGTTAAAGGAATGGTTGACTCAGAAGATTTATCGTTAAATATTTCCCGCGAAATGTTGCAACAAGACAGACAATTAAAAATGATTGCGAAAAACATTAAGAATAAAATAAAAAGTGAATTGCAGAAGTTATTGAAGGACGACCGGGAAAAATATGAGAAGTTTTTTGAATCTTTTGGAAGACAAGTAAAGTATGGTGTTTACAGTGATTTTGGCAGTAATAAAGAAGATCTGCAGGATTTATTACTGTTCCACTCTTCCAAAGAAAAACAGTTAGTAACATTAGAGGAATACATTTCAAGGATGCCAGAGGATCAAAAGTATATTTACTATGCATCGGGGGATTCTATTGATCGAATTGATAAACTCCCACAGACTGAAATGGTGTCTGACAAAGGGTATGAGATTCTGTATTTTACAGAAGACATTGATGAATTTGCAATTAGGATGTTAGTCACTTATAAAGAGAAGGAATTCAAGTCCGTTTCCAGTGGGGATTTAGGGATTGAAGAAGAGAAAAGGGACGAATCAGAAGAAGATGTAAAGGAAAGTAAAGAAATATTTGATCATATGAAACAAGTTTTATCAGAAAAAGTGAAGGATGTACGGGTGTCTAAACGGTTAAAAAACCATCCGGTATGCCTAGCATCTGAAGGTGAAGTTACAATTGAAATGGAAAAGATTCTACAAGCAATGCCGGATAATCAAAACGTGAAAGCAGATAAGGTTTTAGAGATTAATCCTAACCACGAAGTATTTGAATCACTGAAACAGGCTTTTGAAACGGATAAGGAAAAACTGAATCTTTATACGAACCTACTTTATAATCAGGCTCTGTTAATAGAAGGACTACCTGTAGAAGATCCAGTTGAGTTTACGAATAATATATGTAAAGTGATGAAGTAAATCGATAAAATCTTCTATAAAAAAGCATCTCCGCAGGTTCTGTGGAGATGCTTTCTTTTAGATATGCTTTAACGAATTTCATTGGTGAGAGGTAACTCTTTCTTCGATTGAATAATTATACTTCCTTTTCGTAAAAAGAAAAAGGCGATGAAAAAGCTCGCTGATGCCCCGAAAAATAATGCCGGATGAGCGAATACATCCATAAGGAGACCGAGGAAACCAGGTGCCACAATAGAAGAAGCCATAGAAAACAAATAATACAATCCTGTAAAGAAGCCAATTTTACTTTTCCCACCTAAGTCTGCTACTAATGGATAAGCCTGTACATTGATTAGAGCCCAAGCAATCCCACCTGTAAATAAAACGATTTGCAGTAGTAAAACTTGGTTAATTCCTGGTAGACTAGAATTCAATATTGGTAGAAAAGGAATGGCAATAAATATTAATGGCAATATAATTAAGCCAATGAGCATGATTGGTGCTTTCCCTATTTTGCTCCCTAATAACCCAGCTGGAATAGCAAAAATAACAAATGCTAAACTGAAAAATCCAAGGGTAAATCCAGCAGCACTTTCTTCCATGTTTAAGTATTCCACGGCATATACCGTAAACTGTGCTTCCACCCCAGCGTAACCTATAAAGTAAAGAAAAATGGCAATAAGTACAAATAAATGTCCTCTAAACTCAGGATTCTTTAATTTGCCAAGTCCTTTAAAAAAAGATTTTGATGCTTGTACTTCTTCTAGTTCTTCCTGAGAAGTCCCAACATATGGAGGTCTCCGATCTACTGTAAAATAGAGAAGAACAAAGGAAAAGAACAAGAAAAGACCTGCAACGATAAAAGGGTAGGATCTGTCCATACCATAAAGTGAAGAAAGACCAAACAATGCAATAATAGCACCGACACCACCCATCAAATTAATAATTCCATTGGCTGTTGAACGCTTCTCGGTAGGAGTGTGATCAGGCATTAAGGCGATAACAGGAGCCCTATATATCGTCATAGCAAGAAGAAAAATAATATCCACTATAAGGAGTAACCATAACGCTACAGATGCACCAAAAGGAATTAAAATAAAGAATATGGCAGCGAGGGGCATCCCTACAACAATAAAAGGTAATCTGTTTCCTATCTTAGTATCCACCTTATCGGACCAGGCCCCAATAATAGGGATGAGAACAACGGCAAGTAAATTATCCAACCCCATTATTGCTCCGCGGATAGCACGGCTTTCTATAAAGTCCCCAAGAATCAATGGCATATAGGCATTGTAAAAAGTCCAAATAAGTGTCAATGCGAAGAAACCGCTTCCAATTACAAATATTTTCCCATAGGAAAAAGGTTTATCATGTTCCATGTCTTCCCCTCCAAATTACTTTGTATTTGCTGCTTTATTTCTAATATGAACTGCTTTTTCTGGCCAGTCAGTAATTATTGCAGGACATCCAGCTTTTATTAAATTTTCCATATGATTATCGTCATTAACTGTAAACGGTCTAACAGGCATTTCTGCTTGTGCAGCACCAATTAATAGTTCAGGGACAGCAACAGGTAAAAAACAATGTAATCCCTTTGCCCCAATGCTTTTAGCATACTTCCAAGGCTCATAAATTCCTTCCATAAATAGGATTGCTGTTTCCACCTCAGGATCAAGTTGATGCATTTCCACAAGGCTATAATGATTAAAGGAGGATATAATAACACGATCCTTCATCTCGTATTTATTAATAAGGTCCAAAATGATTTTTTCGAGATTAGAATAACGTACTACACCATTTTTAAGTTCGATATTAAGAAGTAAACGGGTAGGCTTTACCCAGTCTAAAACTTGGTCAAGGGTAGGGATGCTAGCTTTATTGAAAGATGAATCAAACCAAGTTCCAGCATCGAGCTTAGAGATTTCCTCGTAAGTGAGGTCTTTAATCCATCCTTCCCCATCTGTTGTGCGGTTTACCGTTTCATCATGAATGATAACAGGCACATTATCACTTGTTAGTTGTACATCCAACTCAATACCATCTGCACCTGCTTTTAATGCAGCTTCAAATGATGCCATTGTATTCTCGGGGTGGGTTCCCGCAGCTCCCCGATGGGCAAAAATAAGTGTATCCAATAAAATCACCTCATTGTTTTGATTATTATTAAATTCGAGTAAAAGCTTGGATATCCTTTGCATCGACAAAAATTTACATAAAGTTTACATTTCCTATCTATTTCTTAATAAGTATTTTATCTGGCAGTACTAATAGAGCAGAAAAAGGCCATCCTTCATGGAAGGAGCGTCAAAAAGAATCCTTTAATACCCCTTAGTCTTTGCTTTCTTTAGGAGTTATTATAATATAGGTAGGCTTTACAAATGAAGAGTCGTTAATCCATGACATATTAAGAACTATAAGTTATAATTGGTTTATTATACCCCATAATGGTATATTGAAAAATATAACTTATTTCCTTGTTTTACAAAGGTATATGTGTAGCTGGAAAAGGATACCCTTGTTATTTTGAATCAGGAGGGATAAACATGGAATTAAAGAAAGAGACATTTGCCATAAAAGGTATGACCTGTGCATCCTGTGTGATGCGGGTAGAAAAAGTTGTCCAAAAACTAGATGGTGTTAACACAGTCAGTGTAAACTTGGCAACAAATCAAGCGCAAGTTCAGTTTAACCCAGATTCAGTGGAACCTGCTGATATTGTAGAAAGGATCAATAAAATAGGATTTGAAGCAACATTAAAGAAAGATCCTAATCAAGTTAAATATTTGTATTCCGTCAAGGGAATGACTTGTGCATCGTGTGTTAATCGAGTGGAAAAAATTATAAAAAAGATAGATGGTGTGGAACACGCGACGGTGAATCTGGCGTCTAATCAGGCCCAAGTGGAAGTTAATGATTCTTCCTTTAATCCTCAATCTATCGTTGAACGTGTTACAAAGTTAGGATATGAAACCTCTCTTCTGGAGGATTCTAATCCAGAATCAGATGATGATGAACAGGAGATGGAAATCACCAAGTTAAAAAGGGATTTCACATATGGGGCTATTGTAACAACTATCGTGCTTATTGGAAGTATTCCCCATATGATGCATGGATGGGGAACGTGGGTTCCAAGCTTGTTATCCAGCCCATTATTTTTGTTACTATTAACCACGTATGTCCAATTGGTTCCAGGGTGGAGATTTTATAAAAACAGTTATAAAATCTTAAAAAATAAATCAGCGGATATGAATGTCTTAGTTGCCATGGGGACAACGTCAGCATGGCTTTATAGTGGAGCCATAACCATCTTCCCTAATACATTGACAGGAATGGGATTTCCGTATCAATTGTACTATGATGTCACGACAGTTATTACCACTCTAATACTTTTAGGCAGATATTTCGAGGCAAAGGCGAAAGGTAAGAGTTCGAATGCGATAAAAAAATTAATGAATCTGCAGGCAAAGACAGCTCGGGTTTATCGTAATGGTTATGAAATGGATATACCTATTACGCAAGTAATCCGTGGAGATGAGATTATTGTTAAACCGGGGGAAAGAATACCTGTAGATGGTATCGTTATTAAAGGGATGTCTTCTGTGGACGAGTCGATGCTCACAGGTGAATCTATCCCAGTGGAAAAAACAGTAGATGATGAAGTTATCGGGGCTACGATGAACAAATCTGGAAGTTTCCGATTTCGTGCAACGAAAGTGGGGAAAGAAACTGCCCTAGCTCAGATCATACGTCTAGTTAATGAAGCTCAAGGGTCCAAAGCTCCTATCCAACGGATTGTTGACGTAATATCAGCTTATTTCGTTCCTGCTGTTGTGATTATTGCTACATTGTCGGCTGTTATATGGTACTTTCTTGGTCCAGAACCTCCAATTATTTTTGCTCTTACGACATTCATTGCAGTACTAATTATTGCTTGTCCATGTGCACTTGGCCTTGCAACCCCAACTGCAATTATGGTAGGGACGGAAAAGGGTGCGGAAAATGGAGTTCTGATTAAAGATGCATCCAGTTTAGAAAAGGCTCATAAAATAACAACCATAGTTCTTGATAAAACAGGTACAATTACAGAAGGGAAGCCGAAACTGACAGATATTATCCAGACAGCATCTCTTTCGGAAAATGAAATACTGCGGATAGCAGCTTCTGTTGAAACTTCATCAGAACATCCATTGGGAGATGCGATTGTTCAAGGGGCAAGGGAAAGGAAAATTAGCCTTAGTGAACCTGAGACGTTTAACTCTATAACGGGACACGGTATTGAAGCGACAGTGGATGGGAAAGAAGTATTGATTGGTAATATAAAACTCATGAAGGAACGAAAAATAGAGACATCGACGATTAGGAAAGAGGCAGACAGATTAGCGAATCAAGGGAAAACTCCCATGTTTATTGCTGTGAACAGGGAATGTGCAGGAATTATTGGTGTTGCAGATACAGTGAAAAAGGACTCCATTCGTGCGATCCAAGAAATGAAAAAGATGGGCCTCGAAGTGGTAATGATTACGGGTGACCACTTTAAAACGGCAGAAGCGATTGCACATGAAACGGGAGTTGACCGTTTTATTGCAGAAGTTTTACCTGAAGACAAAGCAGAGGAAGTAAAAAATCTTCAAGAAGAAGGAAAAGTTGTGGCCATGGTTGGAGACGGAATAAACGATGCTCCAGCGCTTGCACAGGCAGACGTGGGAATTGCAATCGGTACAGGAACAGATGTGGCTATGGAAACGGCAAATATTACGTTAATGCGTGGAGATATCATGAGCGTTGTGACAGCTTTACGCCTTTCCAAAGCTACGATGAAGATGATTTGGCAAAACCTTGGTTGGGCATTCGGATATAATATTGTTTTAATTCCCGTCGCAGCAGGGATGCTATATCCAGCATTCGGAATTCTGTTAAATCCAATGCTTGCAGGTGCTGCAATGGCTTTCAGCTCTGTCTCCGTTGTGTTAAACACACTAAGATTACGAAAGTTTAAGAGGGTAAATTAACATAGCCAAAACAGCGAAGGTTCTGAGCTTCGCTGTTTTGGTTTACAATAACACCTGTCACAGAAATGTAAGGGACCATGCTCCATACAATTTTTAACCCAAACAATTTTGTGACAAGCTTAAAAGTTTGATAGAATGATAGATAGAATAGTATTATCTTAGAAATTGTAAACGAAAGGGAGAGTTTCTGCTAATGTTACACTACAGACACTACATCATAGATCCTGTAAAACCTTGGGTAACATTCATCCATGGTGCAGGGGGAAATTCTGCAACATGGTTTAAACAAATCAAGGAATATAAAAAACACTTTAATTTATTGTTAGTGGATTTGAGGGGACATGGGAAATCAAAAAATATCACATGGGAAAAAGGTGATTCATTTGTCGAAGTTGCAGACGAAGTAGTGAAAGTACTTAATCACCTAAAGATTAAATCATCCCATTTCGTTGGAATTTCATTAGGGACGATCGTCATTCAAACCATAGCCCAAAAACATAGGTTGCGGATAAATTCCATGATCTTAGGTGGAGCAGTAATAGACTTAAACGCAAGGACGAAGTTGTTAATTTTTCTTGGTAACTTAAGTAAATATATACTTCCGTATATGTGGTTATACCGACTGTTCGCATGGATTATTATGCCAAAAAAAAACCATCTTGAATCTCGAAATTCCTTTGTACTTCAGGCAAAAAAGATGTGCCAAAAGGAATTTGTCCGCTGGTTTCAATTAACAAAATCTATCAACCCTTTATTAAAACGGCTTCAGCATGATTTTTATAGTATACCTACCTTATTTGTGATGGGAGAGGAAGATTATTTGTTCTTGCCAGCAGTGGAAGATCTGGTGGAACAGCAAAATATAAACTCCTTATCTTTAGAATGTATTGAAAATTCAGGTCATGTTTGCAATATTGACCAACCGGAACAATTTAACAAAACAACG
Source organism: Evansella tamaricis (assembly GCF_019042215.1). Lineage (GTDB taxonomy): Bacteria > Bacillota > Bacilli > Bacillales > Salisediminibacteriaceae > Evansella > Evansella tamaricis. Next base: position 41,112 of record NZ_JAHQCS010000184.1, read on the forward strand.
ATTCAGTTTATTCATTCCATTCACGAATTAAATCCTGCTGGATAAAAGATCGTTAAAAGGTGCGGAACCCATTCGAGGTTCCGCACCTTTTAAGTTTTATTCTCGATCTCACATCTGAAATGGTCTTATTCTTTTGCTCTTCTCTTCTGTTCATGGAAATATCCATTTAAATAGGCTAATAGTTTACTTCGAGTAATAATTCCTAAGAAAGCCCCGGATTCATCCTCTACACAAATAAAAGGATGATTGATAGAATAGGAAAGGACACGTTCAAGTTTTTCTGAACTATTTACTCTGGCAATCTTTGTCGTCATTACGCTCGAAACCAATATTTCTTGAAGGCGTTCCGGTTCAATCCGTTCCAATCCGATAATGGAATCTAAAATTTGTGCCTTACTAATTAATCCTTGCAATTTGAATCGTGTATCTAATACAGGAATAGAAGTGTATCCAGATTTAACTAATACCAATAATGCATGTTCTATTGAGTTCTCAGGCTGAACATGTGCAACCTTTTCAATGGGAATTAAAAACGGAGCAATGGATGTTTCTAAAATACCCCAATCGTCTACTTTTTGCATGTGTATGCACACTTTCTTTTTTAGATTTGTTTTCATGATCGAAAACTAAATACGAATAAAAATCAATTTCCCATTACTATGTTAGTGGGTATGGAGAGAAAAGTCAATGCCTTATGAAAACGCTTACAATACTTTTTGTGCGAAATGTATATATTTAGTGCTTGTCTATCGTTTATGTTTCTTATTGTCCACCCATACTACAAATGGGGTGATTAATTTGCACAGTAAACAGACGGTAAAATATATTTGTGAAAAATATCCTTCTGGAAACTGCTATTACTTTAAACAAGAAGTTATTACCTATAACTCTTGGGAAGATATTTCATCTCTACAATGGGGGAGAAAACGTCCCATTTCTAAAACAACGTTCGATAAGAGAAAAAAGGAAGGATACAGGACGGTAGAAGAATTTATCCAGCGTCCCCCCGCAGTAATTATCCCTTTTAAACAGACAATGAAACAATAAATTATTCGGTTAACGAAGAATTTTTGGTATGATAGAAGGGATAAAGTCGATGGGTAGGTGACGTGAGTGAAGAAGTGGCAGTCTAGAGAAGGGTTAAAGGAATTAACTATAGCATTAGTGGAATATGGAAGTGTAACGGGATCGGAGGAGGAAGTGGGAATCGTGGAATTTGTTGACCATGAACTTCGGTCTCTTCCTTATTTTCAAGATAATGGGGATCATATACAAACCTATCATACCGAGGATGGAAGGAAATTTGTTACATCACTAGTGAAGAGCACAAAAAATACAGACAAGACTGTAATTGTTTCTGGCCATTTAGATGTGGTAGATGTGGAAGATTATGGTGATTGGAAACACTTGGCTTTTCGGCCTCGGGAATTTACTAAACAGATGGAAGAACAATACGATCTACTACCAAAAGCAGTACAGAATGATCTAAATAGTGGAGAGTGGCTTTTTGGTCGTGGTGTAATGGACATGAAGGCTGGAATTGCCTTGTGTATGAGTCTAGTTGAGGCAGCAGCGTATGGAGAATTTGATGGAAATATCTTATTCCTTGGTGTTCCTGACGAAGAAGTGAATTCTACAGGAATGAGAGCGGCAGTCCCTGTTTTATTGGAGTTGAAAGAAAAATATCATTTGAAATATGAGTTAGTATGGAATACGGAGCCAATGTTTGCAAAGTTTCCTGGAGATGATCATTTATATGTGTATCAAGGTTCTCTAGGAAAAATGCTCCCTGGGTTCTACTGTATGGGAGAAGAAGCACACGTTGCAGAGCCTTTCTCTGGATTAAACGGAAACTTTATGGCTTCTTATATCACAAGATTAATAGAATTGAATCCAGATCTCTCAGAAACGGTAGAGAATGAGAAAACACCACCTCCAAGTAATTTATTACAAAAAGACTTAAAAGTTGATTACTCTGTGCAAATTCCACACAAAGCTGTGTCTGTTTTTAACTTATTTACTATGAAAAAATCAAGCGAGGAAATTACTAATCAGTTATTACATCTCGCAAAAAAGGCGGCTGAACAAATAACGATAGAATATAGAGCAAAGGAGGCAGCATTTGTTGATAGTCCAGGGTATTCTGTGAAAGAAAGAAAAATAACAGTTCTCTCTTATCAGGAGCTATGGGAATATGCCTTAAAAAAAGTGGGTAATGAGGAATTAAATCGGAGACTTTCACGCGTACTTGCTACTGTCAGTGGTGATGATCGGGAAAAATCTTATCAAATCGTCAATGAAATTTCGACTATATGTAAAGAGCTGGCTCCTATGATAGTGTTATATTATTCTCCTCCATACTACCCCGCTGTATGCTCGGCAAGTAACGAATTAATAAAGGGATTAAGTGAAGAGTTAGAAAAATTGACAAATGAAGTAATGAAGGAAGAGTTAACCGTAATTAAGTACTTTCCTGGTTTGTCTGATTTAAGTTATCTCTCCTTGACGGAAGGCACTAGTGGCTTGTCTCCTTTAACTAAGAGTATGCCTTTGTGGGAAATTTCTTATGATATACCATTAGAGGAAATAGAAGAACTGAATGTAGCCGTAATGAATTTTGGTCCTGTTGGTAAAGATCCCCATAGATGGACAGAGCGTTTAAATATTTCAAAATCATTTACCGACATTCCGAAAATTGTAAAATTAGGGATTCGTTATATCTTTTCAAACTAAACCTTTAAATTAGAGGAGACTGGGACACAATGAAAGTGTTTATCTGAGAATGCCAACTTTATACAACCTTAGCGAAGTATATTTCTGGAATGAATGAGATGTATCAACTTTTACTTCGTTCGGTTTTCTCATTAATTTAAAATATTTTTGTCCCAGTCTCTTTTTATGATTAAGAATAAAAGTAAGCCATGAATATTTCATCATCGAAATTATTTCCTATTAGAACTTGTTCTCTCTGAACTCCTTCCACAACAAATCCATATTTTTCATATAATTGTTTTGCGATTTGATTTGATGCAAAAACAGTTAAACAAATTTTGTGAAGTTGATGGATCTTTCCCCATTCGAGGGTGTAGTCCATAATTTTATTCCCTAACCCCTTTCCTTGTGCTTCCTTACTGAGCCATGTTCGAAATAAACCAGTATGCCGTTTCATGTTTAAGTCACCACGAATGCAACGTGCGATACCAACAACATGACCATCTACATCAACTGCTGCATACATATTATCCTTCACTTTCATTTCTTCAATAAACGCTTTCTCTTCCTCCACTGTTCTTACCTTCTCTTTTTGAATATATTTTCCTTCTTGAATAATACACTCCACATTTGTAATGATATCGAATGCATCTTCTATCTCTGCAGGCCGAAGAGTGACATTCGTTCCGTCTTTTGCCTTAAAACGCATGATTAATTGATCATTGATTACGTCAATTGCACCCATTTCCTGATCTCCTCCTTAGTCCTTCTCTTGCCAAAACGTCCCTGGTTTCTCTTCGAGTTTAGTCTCCAGAAGATGTGAAACAGGGACAATGGAGACATTTTTATTTTTAAAATAAGGGAGAGCATCGGTGATTCCATGATATGTGTTTAAACCTTTAACTCCTACATGTCCAATAGCTATTGCCTCTCCATAGTTTCGTGCCATATTACAAACATAAACCATCTGTTTATAGACATGACTTCTGGAGGAGTGTGTATCATCTAAAAAGGAATCCCGTACTGAATAAGGAATTTCTAACTCCTTTGCGATTTTAGGAATTACTGTTTTTCCACTCGTTCCACTGTCTATTACATACAAACCATGGTCTTTAACTACTTCTAAGATGGCACGGATAATTCTTTCATCTTCCACTATTTTTGATCCCATATGGTTGTTTATCCCCCGGGCATGTGGTACATCTTCAATGGCTTTCTCTACACGTTTTTTAACTTCATCCGTTTCTAAATCTGCTGTTATGGGGAGGGGGCCGAGCCATGATTTTTTCCCCCTCTTTGGCTCTAATGGGAGATGAATCATCACTTCTAGACCTAACTCATGGGCTTTGTGTGCCTGTTCTGTCGACTCCTCTAAAAAAGGCATAATAGCCACTGTAATCGGGATGTCAGATTCAAAAAAGTGCTCTACACCTCCTGTATCTCCACCAAAATCATCAATGATAATGGCTACTTTTCCGTTTTTATTTTCTTCTGGAGATTCTGCAGATGCTGTAATTGGTGTAGTAATAAAGTAAATATTCATGATGGTGAGAAGTAATATAGTATTTCTTAGTGAATTCCACATGAGAGCTTCCTCCTATATAATGAAAGACAATAGTAGGTTTATCTTGCCCTGAAATGAAAAAAATAAATGGAAACGGGGACAGATGATTTTTGAAGATATAAAAAAAATCCCCGCTCCAAAGGAGACAGGGAACTTTTACTTTCTCATTTTAAATGCAACATTTAATTGACCACGTAACATCTTATCACGAATATCGGTTTTCTTAAGTTTTCTCATTTCTTCTCGTCGTATTTCAAAAGTTTGCATACCATCTTCTATTTTATTGGCAATTTCCACTAGCCTTTCCACATCATGAAAGGAATATTTTCTCGTTCCACCTTTACTTCTCTCAGGGAAGATTAACTTTCTTTCTTCATAATAGCGTATTTTCCGTTCTGATAAACCAGTAAGTTCACTTGCAATTCCAATACCAATCACTTTCTTATCTTTATATGACAATAGGAATCCCTACCTTCAATTATTGATTTACGATTTAGTTAATCAATACTATACCACGTGTTAGTAAGATTGTTTGGGATTTTGTCAGATTATCTCACATATCTTTATGGTATGTTTCATCTCATAAACTTCTGTATAGAAGGATTGGTAGTGTGAGATTACTTTCGATTATATTGTTGTTCTATCAAAGATTTTAGTTCTGAAATGTCCCGTCTTAGTTCCATAATCTCTTTTTTTGTACTTTCCTTTTCCTCTACTGCTTCTGTTTTTTCCACATTATTAACAATAACACCTATAAAAAGGTTAAAAATAACGAAGGTTCCAACGAGAACAAAGGCTACGAAATAAACCCAAGACCATGGAAGTTGTTCAAAGATCGGACGCATCACCTGACTAGCCCAGGATTCTAATGTAACAACTTGAAAGAGTGTTAATAAAGAGAGTTGTAAGGAACCGAAAAACTCTGGAGCAACTTCCCGAAACAGCATTGTTCCTGTTACGGCAAAAATATAAAAAATAATGCTCATTAGAAGCATAATGTTTCCTAAGGCTGGGATAGTCATTAATAAGGCATCCACTAACCGGCGGAGAGAAGGAATGACAGAAATGGCCCGGAATACACGGAGAACCCTTAAAATTCTTAGTACGGTAATAAAGTGGGCACCAGCAAATATGTGACCAAGGGATACGATTAATACATCAAACCAATTCCAAGGACTTTTAAAAAAGTCTTTTAACCGTGAGGAAGCAAGTAATCGTAGTGCAATTTCAATTGTAAAGATCCATAGGAGGGCTAAGTCAATTCGAAAGAAAATCATTTTATTGTCATCGTAAATATGTGGATACGTTTCAATTCCTACGACGAGGGCGTTAAATAAAATTAATATAATAATGGTTCTAGAAAAATAACGATGATCTACAATAGTTCCTATCCTTTTTTTCCATTCTGGCATAGAAGTTGAGTTGTTTGTGTTGTTTAACATGTATAAGCCTCCAAAACAAAAAATACAATATTATTCTACTAGAAAGTTTTAAAATAAGAAACAATAAAAAGGAAAACCTCCGTAATTTAACAACGGAGGTTTATGGATATGGAATTATGCCCCTTTTTGATCCGCAGATTTTTTTAAGATTCTTTGACTTACTTGGTATGCACTGGAAAATGAGAGTTCTGATAACTGCCCTTCCCCTTGGCACCAATCTCCGGCAAAGTAAGTGTTGGAGATTTTCGAGAACGAAGTAGGTAAACCACGCTGGTGCATCGTCCACTTAATCGCTTGTACTACAGCAACTTTTGACACTCTTGGTATCACAAGTTGTTTTCTCCAACCTTCGAAGTGTTTATCGTAAAAGGCTTCAATTTCCCCTTTTAGTCTTTCATGTGCTTTAGGATCGTGAATATCATTTGATCTTAAATATGCAACAGCCTGTAACAATTGCCCTCCTGGTGGTGCGGCTTCCATATCGTAATAAGAAATATCAGAAATGAAAATCTGCCGGTCTCTATCAAAAATATATGTATAAGGAGACTCAATCCGTTTCCTTAAACCGATATCATAGAACATAACATACGTGGGTTCATAATCCGAATAGCTTTCCAAATCCGATTCAATGACGGTCCCTTGGAAGAGCGTTCTTAATTCCTCTGGAGGAATTGCGAAGATAAAATGCTCTGCATAAAACGTGTTCTTTTTTGTATGAACTTCTCTTACTTTTTCATTTTCAACTGTAATTCGTTCCACTGCAGTCTTCGTAATGATCTCACCGTTGTTTTTTTCGATGACGTTAACAAATTGTTCCACAAGCTTATTCCACCCACCTTGAATATAACTTACTGGAATATTTGTTTTAAACAATCTCCGGTAATAACCAAAGAAAACATCGGAAGGTATTTTTTCTGGTTCACCGGTGAAAAAATTCGACGATGCTAAGTTTAGCATCATTTCTTTAACGGCAGGACTTACTTTCTTACGATCAAGCCATTGCTGGATAGAAACGTTAGGGTCGCCCTTTTCAAATCCTAACATTGTAAACAAAATATGATAGGCGAAACGGAATTTATCCATTCCCTTTAATAGTTTGGTCTGCAGTAGACCACCGATGTTGGATGGGACGACAGATACGTCTTCCCCTAAATCATATTTCGCTTTCATCTGTGTAAAATCAGACCAGTACAATTTTAAACCGAGATCACGTTCCATGGTTGTTAAATAGGATTGATCTCGGCCGTAGATGGCATGGGCTCCAAAGTTAAATTGGAATCCTTTCATATTTATAGTCATGGCACGTCCGCCAAGTTTTCCACGTTCAATAAGTGCTACTTTTTTACCATGGTGAGCCAGGGAAGCAGCAGCAGATAAACCGGCTAAGCCACCACCGACGATGACAACGTCGTATTGGCTTTTTTTCATACTTCATACCTCCTAATCAGGAAAAACCATTTGCAAGTACTTTGATATAACTAAACACTGCAACAATATTGCTTTCATTATAGCTTATTATGAAAGTGATTGGAAGGTATCAATTAAAGGGGGAATGACGAATATTACTTCGTGTATATATTCTGACTTCCAAGCTCTTTTGATTTTTCCCAAGCAGCGAGGATGCAAGATAATAAAGCGTCTTGGACATTGTGCTCTGATAAAACATTAAATCCCGCTTCGGTTGTTCCCCCTGGACTCATAATTTGCTGATATAAGTCCTTAGGGTGCTCGTCACTTTGCTGCACTCGTTGACTAGCCCCTAAGAGTGTTTGGGACACAAGTATTTTTGCTAACTCTGGTTCAATGCCCATCTTTATTGCAGCCATTTCCATAGATTCCATTAAATAATAGATGTAAGCAGGACCTGTACCTACTAACGCTGTCATGGCATCCATCTGATCCTCAGGTACTTCTGCCGTTTCACCGATGTATTGAAAGAGGGTTCGCACCTCTTCACGGATTTGATAAGGGACATGTTGACCGTAGCAAAGTGTCGTCATAGATGCAGCAACAGAAGCAGATGTATTAGGCATGGAGCGAATTACTGGGATTTCTGTCACTAATTCTTCTTCTATCGATCTTGTAGTAACACCCGCCATGACCGAAACAATTGGCGTATTATTTGTGAAATAAGGTTTAAATGGTTTAATAGCTACCCGCCAGTCCTTCGGTTTACATCCTAGTATGACGAGTGTTCCTGGTGCCAATAACTCGTCAGTATTTCTTGTTGTTTTAATTCCGTACGTATTTTTTAATTCTTTCAGTCGATCGTCATTTGACCGATTAGTAATAGTAAGCTGTTCCCCTTTTAAGTGACCATTTTTAAGCCAACCTTTTAGGAGTGCTTCAGCCATATTTCCTGCCCCAATCATACTTACACGTAACTTCATGGTGCTTAATCCCCTTTCTTTACTGCTCACTTATCTGCGTTAATTTAATAAATTGTTCCTAATTATGAGTTGCATTGACGCATATGTCAATATATATTTAAAAATTAGCTAAATTTCGAGGTGTTTTTTTTAGATTCAAGTATAATAAGTAGCATAGACTTATGTGTTGGAAAGGAAGGTTACTATGTGGACATGGGATGGAAAACATATTGTCATAACAGGTGCATCCAGTGGAATAGGGGAATGGATTGCGCGGGAAGTGGCAGGACGTGGTGGTACTCCAATTATGCTGGCAAGGTCTTATGAAAAATTAAGTCAAACAGCCACAGAGATTGAAAGGGATACCGGGATAGTTCCCATTGTATTTGCACTGGACATAACAGATGCGGAACAAGTGGAAAGGATTTTTCAAAAAATACATACTATTGGGGAAATCCATGGTTTAATTAATAATGCGGGATTTGCTATTTTTGAATATGTTCAAGATGCTTCCTTAGATCAGATTAAATCGATGTTTGATGTTAATGTATTTGGGGCGGTGGCTTGTACGAAAGAGGTACTTCCATCCATGCACAGGAATGGAACGGGTCATATTGTTTTTATCGCTTCCCAAGCAGGGAAGTTGGCTACTCCCAAATCAAGTGGCTACTCTGCTACTAAGCATGCTATTTTAGGATTTGCTAACAGCTTGCGTTTGGAGTTGGCCGGTAGCGGAATTCATGTGAGTTCTGTTAATCCCGGTCCTGTTCGTACGCCATTTTTTGATCTTGCAGATCAATCTGGAGAATATCAAAAAAATGTGGAGCGATACATGTTAGACGCAGAAGATGTTGCAAGAAAAACAGTGAATTTATTTGAAAAGCCAAAGCGAGAACTTAATCTTCCAGGATGGATGAGTATGGGGACAAAATTATATCAGTTGTTTCCCGGTTTGGTGGAAGCGGTGGCAGGTAAACAATTCAGAAAGAAATAGTAGCCGTAATAATACGGGCTGGGACACAACTATGTCCCAGCCGCATGTGAGAATTTTTATTTATCGGTGACAAAACTTAATGCATACTCAAGGTCTTCTATGAGATCTTCCACATTTTCAATTCCAACGGAGTAACGGACCAACCCTTCTGGAATTCCAAGTGCTGCCCGTTCATCTGGTGTATTTTCAACATGACTTGTGGTACGTGCAGGACCTACTGTAGTCTCTACAGCACCGAGATTCGCTGCCTTATTGGCATATTTTAGTTTAGGGAAGAATTCCCTGATAGAATCCAGTTCTCCTTTGACAGAAAAGCTCAGCATTCCTCCAAAATCACGCATTTGTTTTTTTGCAATTTCATGGTTTGGATGAGATTCTAAACCTGGATAAAACACTGCTTCAATTTTATCGTGCTCTTGTAAAAAGTGTGCAATTTTATGGGCACTCTCACACTGCTGTTTTATTCTTAAATGAAGTGTTTTCATCCCACGTAAAAGTAAATAAGCAGCCATGGGATCAAGACTTGCCCCATTGATTTCCCGATAATGATATATTCTTTCCACTAATTCTTTGTTATTACTGCAGACTACCCCACCTAAAGCATCAGCGTGACCTCCAAGGAATTTCGTCGCACTGTGAATCACCAAATCTGCACCAAATTCTAATGGGTTTTGAAGGATAGGTGTAGCAAATGTGTTATCCACAAAAACAAGAGCCCCTGCACCATGTCCTGCTTTCACCATCCGCTTGAGATCAGTAATTTTAACTGTGGGATTTGTAGGTGTTTCGATATAAAGGATGTCGCAGCCCTTATTTACCTCCGCTTCAATCTCTTCATGATTTCCCGTCTCACATAAAGTGACATCAATATTTAACCTTGGCAAAAATTCAGTAAAAATCTTATTTGTTCCACCGTAAGTGTCTTTAATGGAAACAACACGATCACCAGGTACTAATACGGTGGAGAGAGCATTACTGATTGCAGCCATTCCTGTGGAAAAACTTGTCGCAGCTATCGCCCCTTCTAAGTCTTTCACTTTATCTTCAAATGCCTGAACTGTCGGATTTGTATTTCTACCATAAATATGGCCTTGTTTATTCCCAATTGCAACTTCGAACCATTCATCAATGTCATCATATCCAAAAGATACACTGTGCACGACTGGAACTTGTGTTGCACCGTGTACTAAATATTCCTTTTCTCCAGACCAAACTGATCTGGTGCCTTTCCTTGCTTTTGTATCGCCTTCTTTTTTCATCTCATTCACCCCTTTGTGTAATACAGATATCTCTACTTATAGCCTACTATTTTTTCTTGAAGATTCCATTCGTCAAACTGTATGAATTTTTTTCTTTTCCATTAGACAGTATGATAGTTTCCCTTCTGATCTTGCCATCCCTGAGTTTGCAACCTATGTGGACAAAAGGAAAAACCATTAATTATAAGTTATTAATTTCCTGTTGATAAACAGAAACAATGTAACATATAATAAAAACACTCGAACGTATGTTCTTTTATTAGGGGTGGTAAAATGGATGTGGATTATGGCTCTTTTCCTAAACGGACGATCCTATGTATAGATATGAAAAGCTTTTACGCCAGCTGCGCAGCAGTTGCATTAGGATTAGACCCCCTAACCTGTCATCTTGGTGTCGTAGGAGATAAAAACCGTGATGGAAGCGTCATTTTAGCTGCAACACCAGCGTTGAAACGGGATTTTGGCATTAAAACTGGAAACAGGCTATTCGAAGTACCGAAGGATTCTCGAATTCAATTAGTGAATGCAACGATGGCCACCTATTTAAATATTTCTGTCCAAGTAACGGAACTGTTTCATCATTATGTTCCGATGGAGGCAATTCATACTTACAGTGTAGATGAAAGTTTCTTGGATATTGGGGGGACAGAACGACTATGGGGAAATGAGTGGGAGTTCGCCAGACAAATTCAAAAAGATCTATACAAACATTTTGGACTATCCTGTGCCATTGGGATTGGTCCAAACATGCTCCTTTCTAAAGTTTGTTTGGATATTGAAGCAAAAAAGCAAAAAAGCGGGATTGCCAAATGGGGGTATGAGGATGTGGAACAGAAGTTGTGGCCTATCTATCCCCTCCAGCAAATGTGGGGTATTGGTTCCCGGTTAGAGAAACGACTTCATCAAATGGGGATATTTAAAGTGGGACAACTGGCAAAATACCCATTGAATAAACTGGAAAAAAAGTTTGATATAATGGGAAACCAGCTTTATTACCATGCGTGGGGAGTAGATCTTTCCGAGCTTGGTGCACCTCTTCTAGACGGACAGATTAGCTACGGAAAAAGTCAGATATTAATGCGCGACTATGACAATCCTGTTCAAGTAAAACGTGTGATATTAGAGATGTGTGAAGAGGTAGGGGCAAGAGCCCGAAAGGAACATAAAGCAGGGCAGACGATCGTTTTAGGGATTGGTTACAGTAAGGACGCTAGTCATTCCGGATTCAACCGTCAGATAACGGTTGCCGAACCTACTAATATTACATTGGAACTCTACGAAGCTTGTTTGCAGCTTTTTGAGAGGAACTATGATGGGAGTATTGTGAGGCGCATCTCTGTTGCCTTAGCGAATGTTTGTGAGGACAGTTCGATTCAATTAAACCTTTTCGATACGTCTCGCCCGAGGCAGAGAGCCCTTGGGTATGCTATGGATGAGATCCGGAGAAAACATGGTGCCAATGCCCTGCTCCGTGGTGTGTCTTATACTGAAGGGGGAACAGCTAGACATCGAAATACCCTCATTGGAGGCCATAAATTTTAAAAAGTTTTGTGGTTTTCCAGTGCTATAATAAACTCATCCAATGATAGAAAAGAGCGATACTCGTGAAGCGAATATGTTTATTGTTGCCGAACGGTTTTGAAGAAGTGGAAGCAAGTGTATTTACTGATGTTTTTGGTTGGAATCTATTAGAAGGGGACGGCACAACAAAGCTGGTAACCGTTGGGACAAGGGAACAAGTGAAGGGCACCTGGAATTTTACTGTCATTCCAGAAATGGTCATATCTGAAGTGAATACTGATGAGTTTGATGCCCTTACCGTTCCCGGTGGATTTGAGCATGCCGATTACTATAAAGATGCTTATCGGGAAGACGTACTGACGCTAATCAGAGAGTTCCATGAAAAAGGGAAATTCATTGCTTCTATTTGTGTAGGCGCACTTCCTCTTGGGAAGAGTGGTATTTTGAAAGGGAGGAACGGAACGACCTATAACCTTAGTAGCGGACACAGACAAAATCAGCTCAGAAGTTTTGGGGTGAATGTGCTGCCGGACCAACCTGTTGTAATGGATGGGAATATCATTACTTCCCACAACCCTTCAACAGCATTTGATGTGGCATTCAAACTGCTAGAACTGTTGACTTCAAAAGAAAACTGTAATCACGTAAAAAAATTAATGGGCTTTAAGTGAGCTAGAGCCGTGGTTTTTGAAATGAAAAATGATGTGGGTGTATACAAATAAAAGGAACTGAAAAAGTTGTTTTATACTTTTTCAGTGGCCTCGTGTATACGCCACATCATTTTCAACAAATTATAAAGACTCCTGTTCATTGGCTGTATCAATATATATATCCACAATTTCCTGAAATGGAATTCGGAATCTTCTGGAAGTGATGGGACATTCCAGCCAAAGTTGCCGCTCCATTTGGTCTAATTTCCGTACGAATCCGCGAAAAGTTTCTGTTCTTCCGGCCGTTACGGTAGTGATAAGAAGGGGAGACTCCCCTTGGTAGGCCTCCGCTAATGTTCTGCTCCATTCTTCTAAAACTTGGCCATCTATTTCAGGTGGTTTTATTTTTTGGTGTTCCTCTGAAAGTTTTTTTAACATTTGAACATGCTCTGGAAGCATCATGGAGGTCCATTTAATTACTCCCCGATCCCGATTAGTCATTGTTTATCCCTCCTTAAAAAAACGCAATAAATAAGAACGTTTGTTCTTATTTTACTCTAAAATTTAATCGAGAGCAAGGGGAGGTAAAAGTCTTAAGATATTGAATTATTAATTAAATTCTGAAGGAGGAAATGTTAAAAGAATCGTCATAAATTTATAACCAAATATGTACTGGAAAGATGTATAGTTAAGCTGTAAATAAAAGTGAGGTTCGTACAAAACCTTAGAGGGGAAAGGGCGTTTGTCATGATTGTCAAAGATTTAGTCGAAACCACAGAGTTAATGTTAGATGAAGTTGGGGAAAATGTTGCAGTAATATATGAACTGTTTGATAATGCAGATTGTCACTGTGATGGGGAGAAAGTGGAAGAAATAGAGTGTGATCCGGAAGAAGTGGTTCAAATTTTAGCCGGATGCTCAGTGGATTCATTAACAAATATTAAAACGTATCAAGTAGGGAAAGATTTCTCTTCCGTAGAAGAAGTTATAAACGATATTCGAAAAAACTATAAACATTTATTAAAATAAATCAGGCTAATTCCAAATTTAATAATTCATCTCCCAAAAAAACCACACTAAAAGGTGTGGTTTTTTGTAGTCGGTATTACTTTTTAATGTGGACTGTTATAATAAATGCAATGATAAAGAAGTTTAAAAGGGGTTTGGTATTGTGATAAAAGTTCTATTCGTATGTCTCGGTAATATTTGCCGGTCTCCCATGGCGGAGGCTATTTTTAGACAGAAAGTAAACGAAGCGGAATTAGGCGAAGACATAGTTGTGGATTCTGCAGGGACGGGTAATTGGCATGTGGGAAACAGACCACATGAGGGAACCATTGAAATTTTAGAGAAACATAGCGTGAGTCATGCTGGGATGTTAGCAAGACAAGTTATGCCGGACGATTTACAAGAGTACGATTATATTATAGGAATGGATGCATCCAATGTGGGAAATCTCCATCGACTTAAGGGGACTGATAATAAGACTGGAGAGATAAGGCGTTTATTGGATTTTGTTCCTTCCAACTCCGTTGTGGATGTTCCAGACCCTTACTTTACTGGGAATTTCAAGGAAGTATATACGCTTGTGGAAGAAGGGTGTGAACGACTGTTAGCTCACATCCGTGAGAGGATGGGAGCGGGAAATTAGATGTAAAGATGTTGCCTTGACGAAATGGGGAAATCCTTAAAGCTGTAACGACGACAAATTAAATAAGAAAACGTGTCTATCGAATAGGTAGACACGTTTTCTTATTGTCTAGCTCCAGCGCCTACTCGCTACGGGGCACTTCGGAAGTGACAACTGAAGTCAAAGAGCGGACTTCTGTTGTCATTCCTCCACTGCCCTACGCTCGTGACCAAAGGCGCTTACGCTTTTCTTAAAAGGTAGAAAGTATAAGTTTTTGCACCTTCGGGCAAGTTGTCTAGCTCCAGCGCCTACTCGCTACGGGGCACTTCGGAAGTGACAACTGAAGTCAAAGAGCGGACTTCTGTTGTCATTCCTCCACTGCCCTACGCTCGTGACCAAAGGCGCTTACGCTTTTCTTATTATTTTTTAAAAATGTTAAGGTACATTGGACAAAGGGAAGTGAATAGCATGGTAAAAGATCAAATATATTGAAATGAGGGATAAAATAGTATGTGTGGAATCACTGGTTGGATCGACTTTTATCGCCCGTTAACCCATCACACAAAAACGGTGGAAACTATGACAAAACCACTGGAATTCAGGGGACCTGATGCCACGAATACTTGGATAGGGGAACATGTGGCATTTGGCCATAAGCGACTCATCGTAATTGATCCAACAGGTGGTAGGCAGCCTATGGTAAAGGAACATCAAGGAAATACGTTTACTTTATGCTACAATGGTGAGCTGTATAACACAGATGATATTCGTCAAGAGTTGCTTCGACTAGGTTATACATTCGAATCCCATTCCGATACGGAAGTACTACTAGTAGCATATATACATTGGCGGGAACAATGCGTTGATAAATTAAATGGTATCTTTGCCTTTGCCATATGGGATGGGGATAAAAAACAAGTCTTTTTAGCAAGGGACAGACTTGGTGTTAAACCACTATTTTTTTATAAACTCGGCGAAGGGATTCTGTTTGGTTCAGAAATGAAAGCCATTTTAAATCATCCTGATGTGGATGCTGTTATTGATGATGAGGGTCTCTGTGAAGTCCTCGGTTTAAGTCCTTCAAGAACACCAGGACATGGAGTATATAAGGGGATGGAGGAACTGCGTCCTGCCCATTGGATGAGGGTGTCCCAAACTGGGCTGGAAATAAGACGGTACTGGCAAGTGAAGAGTGAGAAACATGAGGACAATGTGGAAGAAACAGCTGAAAAAATCCGTTCCTTATTTACTGATACAGTGCAAAGACAACTTGTTTCTGATGTGCCAGTATGTACTTTTCTATCTGGTGGTGTAGATTCCAGTGCTATCACAGCTATCGCTTCCAATTATTTTAACGAGCAGGGGCGAGAGACATTAAAAACCTTTTCCATTGATTATGAAGAGAATGAAAAGTTTTTTAAGGAAAGTAAGTTCCAGCCCAATTCCGATGCCCCATGGGTGGAAAAAATGCATAAGGCGTTTGGAACAGAGCATAAAAACTGTATCCTCTCCAACGAATTATTATTTGACTACTTAAAAGATGCGGTTCGGTCAAGGGACCTGCCTGGGATGGCAGATATTGATTCGTCTCTATTATGGTTTTGCAAACAGATTAAACAAGATGTAACTGTAGGTTTATCAGGGGAATGTGCCGATGAAATATTCGGTGGATATCCATGGTTCCACGACGAAAAAATGATGAATCAACCGACTTTCCCTTGGATGAGGTCTGTTCTAGAACGGGAATCTATGCTTAAATCCCATTGGAGAGACAGACTTCAATTAGCGGATTATGTTCAGAAAAGATATCAGGAGACATTGGAAGAAGTCCCAGTATTAGAGGGAGAAACAGGTATAGACAGAAAAAGGCGAGAACTGTTCTATGTGAACATGATTTGGTTCATGATGACTCTCCTTGACCGGAAGG
Source organism: Evansella tamaricis (assembly GCF_019042215.1). Taxonomy (GTDB): domain Bacteria; phylum Bacillota; class Bacilli; order Bacillales; family Salisediminibacteriaceae; genus Evansella; species Evansella tamaricis. The sequence continues at coordinate 57,180 of NZ_JAHQCS010000184.1, forward strand.
ACCGGATGAGTATGGCAGCCAGTTTGGAAGTGCGGGTCCCTTTCGCAGACCATCGTCTTGTGGAGTACGTATGGAATATTCCATGGGAGATTAAAATGCACGGTAATCGAGAAAAAGGTATTTTAAGGAAGGCGTTAGAGGGTATTCTACCTGATGAAATTTTATATCGAAAGAAGAGTCCATATCCTAAGACGCATCATCCCGTATATACGGAGCTAGTGACAAACGGATTAAAGGAAATTTTAAAGAAAGATTCTCCTTTGTTTGATTTATTTGACAAAAATGTTCTAAATCAGTTGGCAGAAACTAGTGGAACCTCCTTTAAAGAGCCTTATTTCGGACAATTGATGTCCGGTCCTCAATTAATTGCACACCTGATTCAAATGGATACGTGGCTGAAGGAATATAATGTGAAAATTGAAAGTAAGTAAAAAAATGCAATTAAAAACCTTTCCCAATTTTGGGAAAGGTTTTTTTTACATTAATAATTTGGGATATTTTTATCTGAAATTCCCATAAATACTTTTATTTTTTATGAAAAAAATAAAATCATAGAAAATAAAAGAGGAGTAATGAAATGAAAAAAAATTGTATTACTTTATTGATGTTATTGCTATTCGTAGTTGGGTGTAATGAGAATGAAAATGCTTTTGATATGGGATCAGATAATTTAGAAGCACAAAACTGGAGGGAATTATACCATCCCCCATTAGGTGAAGGGGACCAGGATGGAGGTAATTGGAACGCTGTAGGGATGGATAATGATGATGATTCCATTTCCAGTGACAGTACTGCAATACCAAGTGAACAATATCCAGAGACAAAGGCAGTAAAAATTCAGGAAGCAAAATATAAATTTGTAGTGGATGGACAACAAAATTCTAATTGGAAACAACATTTGAAGAACAAATGGGGGGGAGGTACTAAAGAGCAACAAGGAACTTCTCCTGAACAAGGTTCACAGCAAGAACAAGCTCCTACAGAACAAGAAGCACCACCACAAGAGGAGCAGCAAGTCGAAACCACCCCACAACAGGAAACGGATCAGCAAACCAGTCCTCAAGGGGAGGCAGGCATTAGTGATTACGAAAGAAAAGTAATTGAATTGACAAACGTGGAAAGACGCAACAATGGTCTTCCAGACTTTGAAGCAGATGCACAGTTAAGCAGTGTTGCTAGAGCAAAGTCAAAAGATATGCAGGAAAATAACTATTTTTCACACACAAGTCCAACATATGGTTCACCATTTGATATGATGAGAGATTTTGGAGTTTCTTATAAGACGGCAGGGGAGAATATTGCTCAAGGACAACAGACGCCGGAACAAGTCGTGCAATCCTGGATGAATAGCGAAGGTCATCGGAAGAACATTCTTAGTAGTGATTTTACTCATCTCGGAGTCGGATACGATCAGAATGGTCATCACTGGACACAAATGTTCATAAGTAAATAATTTTACGAGGCTGGGACAAAAGAATTTAAATACTTTTGATCCAGTCTCTTTCTCTTTACACAAACTGCAAAATTTTAAGCATATCAATTGCATTTTGTATAACTAAAATATAAAATTTGTATAACTATAATACAGTTAGTGGGGATGGGGAAATGACAAAGGATAAAGTGGTGATCATCGGAAGTGGACCCGGTGGATTAGCTGCAGCAATGCTCTTGTCTGCCAAAGGATTTAACGTAAGGGTTTTAGAAAAACAGTCATATATAGGAGGGAGAACATCTTCCTTTTCAAGTGGTGAGTACACCTTTGATCTAGGCCCAACTTTCTTTAGTATGCCGTATATATTAGAAGAAATATTTGAGGAATCAGATCGAAAATTAGCAAATTATATGACGTTAAAGAAATTAGATCCAATGTATACCTTATCCTTTGATGAATTTTCGCTTCAGGCCACTAGTGATCAAAGAAAAATGAGGGAGCATATAGAAAATCATTTTCCAGGATACGGTCAAAAGTATGATCTATTTATGAAAGAAACTAGGGCTAAAATGAATATGCTCCTGCCTATTCTCCAAAGCAAATACGATTCCCTGTTTGATTATTTAAGGCGGAAGAGTATTAAGGCGCTCCCGTCTTTAGAGTTTGGAAAGAGCTTATATGATGTTCTTTCACGATACTTTGATGATGACAGACTTAAACTATCTTTTACTTTCCAATCAAAATATTTAGGAATGTCTCCATGGGAGTGTCCCGGTGCATTCAGTATTCTGTCGTTTATGGAGCATGAATATGGAGTATACCACCCCATTGGTGGAGTTAATCAAATAACAAAAGCATTGGCGAAAGTGGTGGAAGAACACGGTGGCCAAATTCATAAAAATAATGGGGTCAGGAAGCTGGTTTTAAACGGAAATAAAGTCATTGGTGTGGAATTAGAGGATGGGGAAATTATCGAAGCAGACCATGTTGTGATGAATGCAGACTTTGCTTATGGGATGACCACGTTACTTGACGATACGAAAAGGAAAAAATATAAAAACGCGGAGCTTATAAAAAAAGATTATTCCTGTTCCACATTTATGATCTATGCAGGGGTAAAGAAAACGGTAAATTTAGATCATCATACAATCTATTTTTCTAAAGACTATAAAAAAAATGTGGAGCAGATAACCAAAACTTTTGAACTATCCGAAGACCCATCTATTTACATTCAAAATGGTTCTGTAACAGATCCTACGCTAGCACCTGTCGGGAAATCTGCTCTTTATATTCTAGCACCGGTTCCAAATAATTTAAGTGGAGTGGATTGGGAGAGAGAAAAAAGTAGTTTTAGAGATTTAATTTGGGACCAATTAGAACGTCGATCAGGTATTTCCTTGAGGAGCCACTTGGAAGAGGAAACGATACTAACGCCTCTTGATTGGGAGAGACAAAAATTTGTCTTTCAGGGGGCAACTTTTAATCTATCACACCGATTAGGTCAAATGATGTATTTCCGTCCCCATAACCGGATGAAGGACATTGCCGGTTTATGGCTAGTGGGGGGTGGAACTCATCCGGGCAGTGGACTTCCAACTATTTTTGAGTCGGCAAGAATAACAACAAATTTACTAGTTTCATCGTATTCTAGAATGGGGGAGAGATAATGAAGACAGCCATTATTGGTGGGGGGATAGGAGGAATGATTACTGCTTTATATTTAAGCTTGGAAGGGGAAGAAGTTACTATTCATGAGCGGCAAGACCGTTTAGGTGGCAGGTTGGCGTATGTCAATGAAGCTGGTTTTAAAATCGATGAAGGTCCTACCATTATTTTATTACCAGAAATAATAAAAGGTATCCTTAAGGAACTTTCTGTGGAACTAAAAGAATTGGAGATGGTTTCTATTGATCCACTTTATCCCATTCACTTTCCTGATGGTAAGGTGTTTTTGAAGTGGAGAGATAAGGAACGGCAAAAGGAGGAAATAAATCGGTGTTTTCCTGGGGAAGAGGTGGCGTTTGAAAGATATATGAACGAAATGGAAGAGAGGTTTATGGAGGGAAAAAAAGCATTCTTGGATCATAGTTTTATTCAAAAACGCTCTTTTTGGAAGAAAGAAAATGTCTTAACTTTATACAGACTTAAGGCGTATCAAACGGTGAAGAAGCAAGTGGAGAGTTATTTTCAATCAAAGTGTTTAAGAGAAGCTTTTTCCTTACAAACACTATACATAGGTGGATCCCCCTCAACCACTCCTGCCTTATATTCCCTTGTTCCCTACAGTGAGCATGAACATGGAGTGTGGTATTTAAAAGGTGGATATGCTCGTCTAGCAGAGATATTGACAAAGGAACTTGAGAAACGAAACATTGTGATTAACTATAATAGCTCTGTTACAAAAGTCTATAAAGAAAAGGATCGCGCAACAGCATTAGAGTGTAATGGAAAGATACATCCATATGAACGGTTTATTTTAAATGGGGATTTTCCATTAAGTGAAAAGTTACTTTATCCAAAAGAGAAAAAATCTCGTAAGTATATCCCCTCCTCTGGAACAGTTGTAATATACCTTGGTTTAAATGGGCGCCTGAATACAAACCATGTTCATCAATTTTTTATGGGCGATGACTTGGAAGGGTTGATGAAGGAAGTATTTGTAGAAAAATCCCTGCCACTAGACCCTTCCTTTTATGTATTTCATCCGTCTCTTATTGATGAAAGTTTAGCCCCTGCTGGAAAAAGCGTTGCCTATGTATTGATTCCAGTTCCATCCTCATCCACCATATCTCAGAGGGACTATGAATCTCTTGCAGAAAAGGTGCTTGTGAGATTAACAAAACAACTAGATCTTGACCTAGATAAAAAGATAATATGGAAAAAATTTAGAACCCCACTGGATGCCCAGCAGGAAGGATTGTTCGGAGTTGGAAGCTTTGGAATCGCCCCCACATTGTTTCAGTCTGGTGTTTTTAGACCGCAAGTCAAGCCATTTCCTTTAGATAATGTTTATGCAGTTGGAGCTTCCGTTCATCCTGGTGGCGGGGTTCCTATCGTAATGCAAGGGGCAAAAATTCTCGCAAATGTGATTCGATCAGAAAGGGAAGGGGAGAGTGAACATGAACAGAGAAGAAGCGTATGAACGTTGTAAAGAAGTTATTGACCATCATTCAAAAACATTCTCAAAGGCATTTCAGTATTTACCAAAGGAAAAAAAGCAGGCTGTATGGGCTATTTACGCTTTTTGCAGAACTGTCGATGATATCATTGATGAAGGAAAAAATCCTGAGAAAGAAATCCTAATGTTTGAAGAAAAGCTAGATATTTTCTCTCAAGGGGGTATTCCTGAACAAACGTTCCTATGGATTGCCCTTAGAGATACATTTGCGAAATTTAACTGTATTACTAAGCCTTATTATGACATGGTAAAAGGACAGAAAACGGACTTGGTTAAAACACATTACGATACGTATTCCGAACTCCAGGAATACTGCTATCATGTTGCAAGTACGGTTGGTCTCATGCTTTTACCTGTACTTGCTCCGAAAAAACAGGCCACACTTCGGTTAAGTGCCATTCGCCTTGGTATTGCGATGCAAATTACAAATATATTAAGGGATATTGGGGAGGATTACGAGAGGAACCGTATTTACATTCCGAAAGAATATCGTCAAAAATTTGGCTATACGGATGAAATGATGCAAAAGCGTGAAATTAATTATCAGTTTATTAAGATGTGGGAATATTCTGGCGGAAATTGCAGATTATTATTACTCTACCAGTTTAGAAACCGTTTATTTATATCCTGTAAGGTCACAAATCCCGGTTAAAGCCGCTACTCTGTTTTACAGAGGTATACTTCAGTCCGTTCGTGATAATCAGTATGATGTGTTTTCAAAGAGAGCATTTGTTTCTCCTCAACAAAAAAGGCTTATTATGAGTACTATTGAAACTAGTAAAGAACTGAGCATCTAATGGAAGGAATGACTTCGTGAATGGAAAAAGGTCACGTAACTCTAAGTCGGTTCCGTGATTCTTTTAATAGATAAGAATTTATAAGTTTTTGCACCATCGGGCATGCCACAGGACGTGGCGTTTTGCCACGTTCTGCCCGATGGACGGATACTCTTCAGAGCGATGCTTGTAGAGGAAGAGGCACTGCCCTACCCTCGTGAGCTTAGGCGCATGCGATTCTCTTATTCATAGCCTATAATCTTTTATTATTTGTTCTGCTACGTTCCTGCCGCTCAGAACTACCATCGGAGAACCGCCTCCTGGGTGGGTGCTTCCTCCTACAAAATAAATATTTTCTAAATCTCCAGATCGATTAAATGGACGTAAAAAAGTATCTTTTTTCCGGTTTGATGCCATACCATATAGGGAACCTCGGAAAGCATGAAAGGTCTGGGCAATCATCAAAGGGTCAACTATTTTTGTCTCGACTAATCCATCCCTCAAGTGTAGACCCCGATTCTCAAGTTTTTCAAAAATGAAATCTTTCATAAACCCTTTATCAATCTCCGAAGAACCATCTGCCTTCAAAGGGGGAGCATTCACAAGGATAAATAAATTATCCCCATCTGGGGAAATGGTTGGATCAGTTTTCGATGAAGTACAAATATAAATAGTTGGATCTTTTCCGTATCTTCCCTGATAAAAAAGTTGATGAAACTCTTCCTCATAGTTTTCTCCAAAAAAGACATGATGATGATGTAGGGCGTGTCTCTTATTTGAAGCTGCCAGAATAACAAAAGCTGAAACAGAGGGTTTTATTTTTGAAACATGTTTATTTGAGAATGATGGTCGGTGTTCTTCTTTAATTAGTCTTGGATATTGCGTTAATAAATCTCCGTTAAAGAGGAAGACATCCCCTTCTAATTGTCTTTTAGTCGTTTCCACAGCAGTCACTTTTCTATCCATCACATAAGCCTTCTGAACTTCTTCGTTTATATGAATCGTAACACCAATCTTTTTTGCCAGTTGCTCCATCCCTTGTGCGTGCAATTTGATAATTACCCCCTTTCGTAAAATAAACCCCATCACTAAATTCTAAATGCCCGATCAATCCAAAAGTGGCAGGGGCAGAATAAGGGGAAGAGCCAATGTAAGTAGCATAACGGTTAAAGGCGTTACGTATACGTTGATCCGAAAAGTACTGTTTATGAAACTGATCAAGGGATTGTAAGGGTTTGGCAGAAATCATAGCTTTCATCAGTGGAAGGGAAATAAAGTCTCTCCATGATGAAAATGTGCGGTTCAAAAAGTAATTTTGAGCTAAAAGAATTAGTTTTTCAACTTCCATTAAGTAAGAGTCGAAATTCTTCCCGGAAGGTCCATGTAATCTTCCCAGTTCTTCTCTCATTTCCTTATGATCTGATGAAAAATAGAGGTGAGCCCCATCTGAAAAGCTGTTTTTTGTATGTTTGATGAGCTTTTGAAACTGGAAGTAATCATCTGGATTTTCTCCTGCACTCAAAGGGATGGATTGAAAAACCTCTGGCATTGTAATTGTGTTTGGTCCGAAATCAAAATGATGTGTTTGAAATTTAATTTGATGGAGTTTTCCTCCGAGATGGGAATTCTTTTCAATAATCGTTGACTGCCATCCGGCTAATTGTAACAAGATGGCAGAAGACAGACCCCCGAGACCTCCACCAATAATAATGACATGTTTTCTTTTTTTCATTGATAAGTTCGCCCCTTCCAGCTAAACCCTTTATTTGAAAGGCCTAAGTAGGTTGAATATCCAAGTACAATTAAGGTTAATAAAACAGAAAAGGGAAATAAAAAACAAAGCCACCATTTTTGATTTGTATTCCTATCAATACTCCATTTCATCATTGTGATTAAAAGATAAGGCAGAATAAATAGAAAGGATGATTGATTAATACTGATACCAACTAAAATAATTGGAAAAATAAAAAATGTGACATAAAATAACGCAAGGAAAATGGCTAATAATACATGCTTTCCTAAACCGGGGAAAATATTTTTAGAAAATCCATTCCAGACTTCCCTATTGGTTTCATACATATGACAAGTAACCAAATCTGTAATATTCATTAACTTTACAAATCTTCTTTTCCTTTTAACTTCTCTAGCAAGGTGAATATCTTCTACCAACGAGTTTTTCACGGTCTCATGTCCTCCAGATTGATGATAGACCTCCCCTTTAAACATCATAAAAGCTCCGTGTGCAGCAGAAAAACTTTGGTTTAAAGTTTTGTTAGCTCCCCAAATAGGAAGGTGAAAATGAACAATAAAATGCTGCATCGGGACTAATAAATGACTAAAAAAACTAGTTAGTGGAAATCGTGGGAACCCAGTGAGAAGCCCCATATCCATATCAAAATGGGTTAATGTTTTTTCGAGAGTATGAGGGGCAAGCCGTACATCTGCATCAATAAACAAATAGTAATCTCCCGTTGCCATCACTGCTCCTTGATGACATGCGAAAGGTTTTCCTACCCAACCATCTGGTAAAGGTAATCCAGAGATGATTTGAAATCGGTTGTCATCTCCAACTTGTTTCCTTAATTTTGCAAGGGTGTTGTCCTCAGAACGGTCGTCCACCAAAATAAATTCTATGAATGGATAGGTTAACTCCTTTAAGTTGGAGATTAAAGATGGGATGTTCCTTACTTCATTTCGTAAGGGAACAATAATAGAGACAAGTCCCCTCGTTTCTCTGTCCGTCCTATTTGAGATATCTACATTGCCTTTTAATGCTGGAAGCGACTTTTGATTGACAATTATCCATAAATTAAACAAAACCAGTATGTTAATATACCATATCACGAGCCTTACCTACTTTCTCCTCAATCTTCTTTTTAAATCTAGCTTGTCTGCGAAACTTTCTTTCCCTTTAAGCAGAAGCTTAAAAGTTCCCGGATGTTCGTTAATCGCTTTTTCACGTAGCCAATCTAGATTTTTTTCCATGATGCTTTCCATAAGAGAAGTTGTTTCTTTTCGGGTAGTGGTTGGAATGGACATTTTATCACCTATATGTATATACCATTCCGGAAGTTGATGATGGACTAAACTGTGATAAAAAGTAATTGGAATTATTGGGATATTTTTATTTTTCTCATGTAAATAGGAAGCACCACTCAAAAATCGAAGAGGTCTTGTTTCTATATGCAATTCTTCTCCTTGAGGAAAAAGGAATAGGTGTTTCCCATTTGTCAGTTCTTTTGATGCATATTGGAGAGAATGAATCATGGAACGTATGGAGGAGCGGTCCACGGAGAAGGCACCGATTTTTCGAAAAAAGGGGAATCGTGTTAAGCCTTCCAATGACATCATTCCTATTCCATCTACTTTTAGTAACGTCTTATTTAAGTAAAATAAAATGATAGAATCCCACCATGAACTGTGATTGATTAATTAAATGGCTGGAGTTGTCTTCTTAGGCAATACGGATAAATTTGTAACAACAATACGATGAAAATGCCTTCGTAATAATTTTTTTGTATAAAAGAAAAAAAGACGTTCAAATAAAAGGTGCTTTTTCGGTGTTATCATTTTTCTTCACCGTCCATTTTTCTAAGGAATAATAACTATAGTAAACTAGTAATAAAGCAAAGCTACTTATAGTAGATGCTATATACAGTTGGTTCATCATTGCTATTAAAATAAACATCAGCATAATCATTCCATAAAGATATACCATGTATTGTCTCCAATAACTTCTTTTTACTGGCGGTTTACTCAAGGCATCCATTGGCAGTAAGATGTAAATAAAATAGTGTAGTATAAAAGAGAGAATAAACCAACCACTAAAATTAGATAGGGGGATATCATAATAAAAACCTGATTCGTGCCAAATCCAATATTCTTTGACGTGAAATGCAACAGGATCAATGATTAAGTCGAGACTGGTAGCAATAAATGCACCGTACAAAGAGAATAATAGACCTTTAATTTTTGATGTATGTAATAATGAAAGAAGTGGACTTGCCAAAACTTGAGATGTGGCAATTACCATCATCCAAGCAAAACCTATTGTTATGGGAACTCCAAATAGTTTCGGACCGAAATCTGATTTATAATCATATTCACCAAAAAACAAACCAGTTTTAACACCTACCCCTTCCATGAACATGGTAAGGAAAAAAACGGAGCCTATAATGATAATATTGGTTGGATAATTGCTCTGACGAGTAAAATAAAGTATGGCAAGGAGGCCAGTGGTAACTAAAAAGACAATATTGGCCCATTCCAGCCACTGAGGAAGTATATCGAATGTTAATAGTACGGTACCACATACATACCAAAATAGAAAAAAACGGAAAATCAATTGATCAATTGTTGGTGACATTTTATTCCCTCCATTTTCTGTATTATACTATTTGTACAATATTTGTACAATAAAATAACATTTTTGTGAAGGAGCTATGGGATGGAAAACAACTACTTAGGAAAATATGTCATTGTCACTGGTGCTGCCAACGGCATTGGAAAAGCAATAACGGAAGGATTTTCTGAAAAAGGTTCTACTGTATTTATGGTGGATAATGACGAAACAAATGGAAAGGCAGTTATGGAGGACCTACGTTCAAGAGGGAGACATGTTATTTTTATTAGGGGGGACGTGGGGAAGGAGGTAGAGGTATTACAAGTATTTGAAGAAATTAAAAAACATACTGCAAGTATTAATTGTATAATCAATAATGCTGGAATCTCTAAATTTGTTTCCTTGGAAGAACTCACTTTTCTTGAATGGGAACGGGTTTTACATACAAATTTAAGCAGTGTATTTTTGTTCTCGAAGTATGGAATTGACATGATAAAAAAGGGTGGATCAATTATTAATATAGCGTCCACACGTGCTTTGATGTCGGAAGAGAATTCAGAAGTATATGCAGCATCAAAAGGGGGAGTGGTTTCATTAACACATGCGTTAGCTTCCAGTTTAAGCAACAGAAACATACGAGTAAATTCCATTAGTCCAGGATGGATTGAAACGGGTGACTATGAAACGTTGAGAGAAAAAGATCACGAACAACATTTTTCGAAGCGGGTAGGTAAACCTGAGGATATTGTCCGAGCCTGTTTTTACTTGGCGGATCAAGATAATGATTTTGTAACTGGGGAAAATATTGTGGTTGATGGTGGGATGACAAAGAAAATGATTTATGAACATTAGAACAGTAATGGAAGTAGAGGCGTGACAATAGTGCTTTAAATAAGAAAAGCGCAAGCGCCTATGCTCACGAGCGTAGGGCAGTGGAGGAATGACAACTAGAAGTCCGCTCTTTGACTTCAGTTGTCACTTCCGAAGTGCCCCGCAGCGAGTAGGCGGTGGAGCTAGACAATGAAAAGCGCAAGCGCCTATGCTCACGAGCGTAGGGCGGTGAGGATAGACAATGCCCGAAGGTGCAAAAACTTATACATTCTTATCTATCAAGAAATCCGAACGAATTGATGGTCGATACCATTAATTCGTTCGGATTTATATTTTTCCACGTGCCACTGGTGAGTCTCCTGATCTTAGGCGAATGCACATTAATTTATCTATTAAAGTTAGGGTAAACATAAGGAGTTGCTGGTTGTTCCACTTCCACCAAATAAGCATCTTCAATGATTGGGATAATGAAATCATTATACTGTCCTTTTTTAATGGTTCCCCTTGCAAAGAGCCATGTATCCTCTTCAAAATCTTTTGCTTCCTGTGATTCTACGAGTGTCCCATAAACTCCTGCATCTGCAGTACAACATGTCATGGAAAAGCGTGCTATAACAATTTGATGATCTTCGAAATCTTCTTCTCGGTAGGCAAAGCCAAGAATTTCAATTTCTTTTCCAATAAATCTATCCAAGTAAATATCAAGAACAGTCATTACATCAAGGTAGTTTTGCTCTGTTACGGTAATGGTGTCTTCTACTGCGAATTCATCAGCTAACTCTGAGTAGTAGTCATCATACCAGTCTTGATCATAGAAGTCTTCCAATTGAAAGTGCTCAATATCATCTGTTTCTCCATTGTTTTCAGACAAACTATTAATATATCCCTCAGGGTCGTCTAAATACGCTTCCGCCCTTGACAGACTAGATTCTCCTTCCCCACTCACTTGATTTATTCCTAATCCAGATCCGTACTGAATCCCCCGGTTTGCGGCTACGGAACTGTCCAAAGCCCTGTCTGGTAATATAAACCCAAATAAGATAGGCAAAATAAAAATGCTGTATATTAACAACTTTACAGGAAATGGTCCCTTTATTTGATGATCGGCTTCACATGAACAACTATCTTGGTGGGAATCTTTTTTTGTACTGCGGAAAACTTGCATAATCCCAAGAAGAAAGAATGTTCCTAAAGCAAAATAAATGAAGGGCATCATGGATGGAGCAATATAATAGACGATATTTCCTGTCATGATTAATCCTAAAATTAACAAAGCAAAGCCGATTAAAATAATTCCTTGAATGTATGCATGGAACGAATGATCATATTTTTTCATTTTATCACCCAATTTCCTTTCCTAAAGAATAACTCCGAATAAAACCATAACAGAGGCGAACACAATGATAGTTACCGTAATCATAAATACAATTACAAACCTGGCTTTAAAGAAAGCGAATAACATAAAGGTATTCTTTAAGTCTAACATGGGACCATATACTAAGAAAGCAACTAACGACATATCTGTAAATTGACTACCAAACGACGATGCAACAAAGGCATCGGCCTCTGAACAAAGGGACAGGAGATATGCAAAGATCATCATAACCATCGTGGATGAAAAGTCATTTTGTCCGATGGCTGTAAGTACGGCACGATCAAGGAACGTTTGAAACATAGCTGCAATAAAAGCCCCGATGATTAAATACTTCCCCATCATGAAAAATTCATCAACGGCATGGTACATTGTGTCCTTTATTTTAGAGAAGAAGGTTGAACTTCCGTCACCGGGATGATGGTGATGATGCCCGTGAACATGTAGTGATATATTTTCCCCTCGTAATTGATGGGAATTTTTAAAGATTCCATAAAGAATCGCACCTATGATAATAGATAAAACAAATGCCAGTCCCATTCTGGAATAAAGAATCGTATTTGTTTGCTCACTGCGAAAAGCAAAGTAAGTGGAAGCAAATACAATTGGATTTAAGATTGGTGCTGCAACAAGGAAAACAACCCCGACATGCAGAGGCATCCCCTTTTTGATTAATCGCCTAACAACCGGAACAATGGCACATTCACATAGTGGAAGTATTGCTCCGAGCATCGCTGCCGGTACGAGGGCCATCAAAGCACTTTTCGGCAAAAATCGTTGGATAGTTTCTTCAGAAACATAGATTTGAATTAAAGAGGAGACAAATACTCCTAATAAGATGAATGGTATAGCTTCAATGACAATACTTAAAAAAATCGTATTAACATTCACCCAGGCGTTAGGGAGATTAGAAATCATCTCACTATCATTTAAACGATCACTCATTAGAAAAAGAATCAAAAATATAAATAATAGTACTAAACCAAGAAGGTCTTTACCGAAGGTTTTTCCATTAGATGTATTCATTTTGGTCTCCTACTAGTCTTGACATTAAACTATTAATCTATTCATCACTATCTGAATTACATTATCACATTTTAACAAATAAGCGACCTCGGGTAAATCATTCTATTGGAAATGTTACAGGAATGAAAAAAAAGTCACAAAGGGATTACCTCTTGTGACCAAGTAAGGAAATGTTAAACTTCCATGATCATGGATGCGTCTAGAAATACATAAACGAGAATCGCTACGACAAAGCAATACACTGCGAAATAAATTAATTTGCTTTGTTTCAAAAATGAAATTAACCAAATAATTCCTAATAAGGAGAAAATAAATGTTACGACAAAAGAAACAATTAAGTTTAATGGTCCAATATAAGCTATCATCGATTCAGATAAGTCATCAATTGCAAGAACCGTGGATCCTAGTATTACAGGAATGGCTAATAGGAACGAATACCTTACGGCTGTATCCCGGTTTAGACCGGCAAGAAGGGATACAACGAGAGTTGCTCCGGATCTAGATATCCCAGGAAAAACAGCTAAAGTTTGTCCTAAACCAATCAAAACCGAATCCCAAAATGTCATTGTCTCTTCTGTTTTATTTCCCGTTTTATGGTACCTTTCAATAAAAATAAGGGCAAAACCGGTAAAAAGTAATGCACCAGCAATAAATGGTGGTGTTTTCATAACATCGGCTGTTACATCTGATAGAATTTTCCCGAGAACACCTGTGATGCATGTAGCAACTAAAATATAAACACCAAAGTAAAACTCTGTTTTATCTTCCTTTTGTCTTTTGGTTATAAATCTGAAAAACCCTTGGATAACTCTCCATAGATCCTTCCAGAAATAAATTATTACAGCAAGTACTGAGGCTAAGTGTAGAAAGATTTCAAAGGCAAGCCCAGGGAATGTGTAACCAAATACCATTTGAGTAATTACAATGTGGGCAGTACTGGATATGGGCAAAAATTCAGTAATCCCTTGAACAATTCCAAAAACTATTGCTTCAAATAATGTCACATGTATCTTCCTTTCTGTTTCTGTGGCAAATGAATGGCCAACAGTTTTCAACTTAAGGATAATTCATTTCGCTTCATTCTAACAAAAATATATGAACTATAACATATATTTTTGATGGAAAAGTTAGAAACAATTCTATGATTGTATAATTGTATGATAGGACTAAGTCTTTATGAAGATAAGGTGATGAGAAAATGGTGACATTAAACGAAAAACTTTTATTTATGAGTAAGTAACCATTATACTATAAGTGTATGAATGGGGGATTGAACTAATGAAAGGAAAGCAATTAACTACTATTATCATTTTCCTAGCAGCCATTGCCATTGGTATTTATGTTATTTATGATGACCATGTAGCACAAAGGGGAAATGATTCACAACTGGAGCAGTATCTTGAGAACGAAGGAATAGAAACATTGCCTTCGTCAGAACAATCCATTGAAGTTGGAGTAAAAGCAATTGATTTTACACTACCACTATATTCCGAAGAAGGCCAGATGGGGTTATCTCAGTTTGAGGGGGAATTTCTTATGGTAAATATGTGGGCATCCTGGTGTCCCCCATGCCGAGACGAGATGCCACATTTCCTGAAATTTCATGAGGAATTCGAAGAAGAGAACGTTCAGTTGCTTGGAATAAATATGACTACAGTGGATACAAATGAAACGGCAATTTCACGATTCATTGAAGATTTTAATATTCCATATCCAGTTTTAATGGATGTAAATGGTGATGTATATAATAATTATCAAGTAATGTACATTCCGATAACTTATATTATTGATCCAGATGGAAATGTGGCCAATATTATACGAGGATATGTAAATTATGAAATATTAGTGGATCATTATGAAACAGCAGTGGAAAGGTATAAAACTAGTTATCAGCAATAAAATAAAAGTCCCTATTATGGGAAGGGATTCATTATGAAAACATAATGAATCCCTTTTTTTAAAAGCTCACAGGAAGTGGCGTTTTGTCCGATCGACGGATAAACAACAGAGTGACGCTTGTAGAGGAAGAGGCACTGCCCTACGCTCGTGACCATAGGCACTTGCGCTTTTCTTGAAAGGTAAGAGTTTATTATTTTTGCACCTTCGGGCAAGTTGTCTAGCTCCAGCGCCTACTCGCATGGGAACTGCAAAAGTGGTGCTTTTCCACTTTTACAGTCCCACTAAGCAATGAGCGTAGCCGTCGCAATCTTTAAAAAGCTTGATAGGAGTGGTTTTCTCCTATCAGGCGAGCGATGAGCGCAGCCATTGCCATACAAATAAAAGGAACTGAAAAAGTGGTTTTAAACTTTTTCAGTTGCTTCTTAATTACTGCGGGGCACTTCGGAAGTGACAACCGAAGTCAAAGAGCGGACTTCTAGTTGTCATTCCTCCACTGCCCTACGCTCGTGACCATAGGCGCTTGCGCTTTTCTTGAAAGGTAAGAGTTTATTATTTTTGCACCTTCGGGCAAGTTGTCTAGCTCCAGCGCCTACTCGCTGCGGGGCACTTCGGAAGTGACAACCGAAGTCAAAGGGCGGACTTCTGTTGTCATTCTTGCACTGCCCTACGCTCGTGTTCTTAGGCGCTTGCGCTTTTCTATTTTAACGATGTTGTTCGTAGTATGTGGTCTTTGTATCAGTTCTCAGTTTTTCAGTTATTTCACTTTTCAGAGGTGGAAGAGATGCAGCAGTCAGGTTATCCATGAGTTGGTCCATAGTACTCGCACCTGGAATAGCGGTTGCTACAGTAGGATGGTCAATTACATACCGTAAAGCCAGTTGTTGTAATGATAGGTTTTCCCGTTTGGCAAGGAGGTTCAGTTTCCCAATAGTATCCTCTAATTCTTGCTTGGAGTAAGTAAGGTACCCATCAGGAGATAATTTTCTCTCAAACCCATCTGTTAGTAGTCCTTTTGCAACAGGTCCCCTCGCAATTACAGAAACATTATGTTCTTTTATAAGTGAAAGCCATTCCTCCGGACGGCGGTCAAAGAGACTATACTGCATCATGATACTGACGATACTTGATTTTTCTAAAAACGTTTTTATTACATTTGGACGGATGGATGAAATACCATAATATCGGACAGTCCCCTCCTGTACCAGTTCTTCAAACGCTTCAATAGTTTCCTCGATGGGATCTTCCATTGTTCCACCGTGAAGCTGATAAAGATCAAGATAGTCTGTATTCAGCCGTTTTAGGGAAGCCTTTAGAGCTCTTTTTATATATTTTTTTGATGGATTCCAACGCCAACCGTCTATTCCTTCCCCCCATTCATTTCCCCCTTTTGAAGCTAAGATTATGGAATTCCGGTGCTTATGTAATGCTTTACCAATAGCCTCTTCATTCATCCCTTGCTGATATAAGTCTGCCGTATCAAAGAAATTGATTCCCCCGTCGATTGCCTGATGAAGTATTTTTTCAGTTTCTGATGGGTCTTTGGTTAAGGACATACACCCAAAACCTATTTCCGACACAAAAAGATCTGAGTTTCCTAATTGGTTTTTCTTCATTTAACCACCTCGTTTTCGTGTGTAGTTTGATAGTAACAAGCTTTTAACATAAGAACAAGAATGTTATTAAATTTAAAACCTCAGAATACATTGGAAAGATGGGAGGGGTTTGGATGATCACCGAGGAGAGAGTGGAAGTAATGGAAATTATCGATAAAACGGAAGAAGTCATTCGAATAAAAACTAAAGGTGGCCATGGAAGGGCAATTTTGTACAGAAGACTTTCTCCTGACACGGAAGTGGGAGATACAGTTATTGTAAATACTACAGCGGGAAGGCTAAACCTTGGAACAGGTGGATGGGATATTGTAAGAACGGTTATAAATAAACAGTCAAGAAATCAGACACAAGTTAAGGTGAATGATGGACATATTATGAAAGCTAGGTATTTAAGTGAACAACACAGTGTTTTGGCAGTGGAAGCTCCAGAAAGTAAGCACCATGAATCCTTTCAGAAAAAACTGAAATTAAACAATAGATTAATTTTTTTAGGGGAATTACACAGCATGTTACCTGTCGTGTGGTTTTTGTTTCAACGATTGAGTGGAGATACTCCTCAGCCTCTAGCAGTAGTGGTAAGTGATGAAGCATCGTTGCCATTGATGATGAGCAGACACATGGAATATCTCCATCAACAGCCAGATTTTCACTCTATTACAGCAGGCCAGGCATTTGGAGGTAAAGGAGAATCAATCAATGTGGTAACAGGTTTACAACATTTCGTTAATCAATGTCATCCTGATACACCGATTCTAATAACATTAGGTCCAGGTGTAGTCGGTTCCAATACACAATATGGGTTCAGTGGCTTGTCTCAGGCTAGTTGGGCAAATTATATTGGAGCACTTGGGGGTATTCCCATTTGGATTCCCAGGCTGTCATCGTTTGAAAGCAGGACACGGCATCAAGGAATAAGTCACCATACATTAACACCATTAAAGGAGTTTACCTTCGTCCCTAGTATATTACCTTTACCTGAAGGTGAATATAGTAATCGGTGGATTACTCCTCAAATAGATACTTTAAAAGGGTATTCTCATATTTCCGTAAAGAGATTGGATGAGTCCGTCCTCCTTCCACTGATGGAAGATGTTCAATCCTTATCCCCATTTCCATTGAAAACAATGGGAAGGACAATAGATAAAGATCCTTTGTACTTTTTAGGTATTGCCGCTGCAGTATGTTGTTTTTTAAAAACGGTATCTGACCATTCTTCTACAGTGTCATAATTCTTTCTTTGTTGTTTAAGGTATTCCCTAATTTCCCATGCTTTTCCAGCTAGTATGATTCCCTTTTTTCGGTGATAGATGAGCATATTTATTTTCCCCTTTTTCTTTGATATGCTAAAGGATATGTAAAAGATATAAAGGACAGAACAGAATAGGATGATGATAAATGGATTCATTTACAGAAAAAACAATAAAAAAAGAAATTATATTTGAAGGGAAAATTATTGACTTAGCGGTACATGATGTAAAATTACCTAATGGAAAAGAAAGTAAGCGGGAAATTGTTACCCACCCTGGAGCAGTGGCAATCATTGCAATGGATGAAGAAGAAAACATAGTTCTGGTTGATCAATATCGTAAACCCCTTGAAAAGACGATTGCAGAAATACCAGCAGGTAAGTTGGAACAGGGAGAAGACCCATTAGAGTGTGCAAAAAGAGAATTAGAAGAAGAAACAGGTTTAGTAGCAGCGACTTGGACCGCTCTAGGTTCCTTTTACACTAGTCCCGGATTTGCTGATGAACTGATTTACCTTTTTCTTGCAGAAGACTTATCTGGAGGCAATGTGAATTTAGATGAAGATGAATTTGTGGAAAGTTATAAGGTCACTGTGGAAGACGCAGTGAAATTGATTGAATCACAAAAAATTCATGATGCAAAAACGGTATATGCAATACAATATCTTCAGTTACGTAAATTACAGAAAAAGTTAGGATGAAACACGTGTCATCAGCTTTATTAAAGCCATATTACATGGATTTACATATTCATATTGGGCGAACTAAGACAGGACGTCCAGTAAAAATAACAGCATCGAATCAGTTAACGTTAACAAGTATTCTAGAAGAATCCCTATTTCGAAAAGGCTTGGATGTTATTGGAGTAATTGATGCCCAATCTCCAGAAGTTTTAGGGGAAGTGATCGAATTAATAGACACTGGCTATGCATCGGAGATTCCCGAAGGTGGAGTTAGATATAGAGAAAAAATAACGTTACTCCTAGGGAGTGAACTAGAGATTTACGATGAAAATTCTTACGGACCTGTCCATGTCCTTTGTTTCCTGCCAACTATAGAGCAAATGAAAGTATTTTCTGATTGGTGTAAGGAACGCATGAAGAATATTCATCTCAGTTCCCAACGAATCTATGTTAATGGAAAGGAACTTCAGAAAAAAATACGTTCCTTAGACGGTTTGTTTATCCCTGCCCATATTTTTACCCCGTTTAAAAGTTTATATGGAAAAGGTGTAAAGGTTTCATTAGAGGAGATATTAGATCCACAATTAATTGACGGGGTAGAATTGGGATTAAGTTCTGATACTTTAATGGCTAAGGAATTAATGGAATTAAACCAATTCACATTCCTCACAAATTCTGATGCCCATTCCACAGGTAAAATTGCAAGGGAACATCAAATAGTACATATGGAAGTCCCAACCTTTCGAGAAATTGCTAAAGCCCTTAAAGCAAAGGGTGGACGGAGTATCAGTAAAAACATTGGATTAGATCCCCGGTTAGGAAAATACTATCTTTCCATCTGTAAAGTATGCGGGATTCCGTGCGAAAATGGAAAGTGCCCAATAGGGCATAAAGGGATTATTCGGGGAGTGTCAGAAAGGATTGTGGAATTGGTTAGACTTCAAAAGGAAGAATGGATGAAAAAGGGACTGGAAATAGTAGAACGGGACAGACCTGCCTACATCCATCAAGTTCCCCTCGAGTTTATTCCTGGTTGTGGTCCGAAAACACGCCAAAAATTATTGGATAATTTTCAAACAGAGATGAAAGTCATTCATGAAATACCGTTTAATACTTTAAAACAAGTGATACCAGAGAAAATTGCAGAGTATATTATCAGAGGAAGAAACGGAAGACTAACTATTCACGAAGGTGGAGCAGGTCATTACGGAAAAATAAAATAAGGAAATCTATGAACTCTGTCATAGTTTTCCTCATAGTTTCATAGGCTTTGATAGAAGGAGAATCATTTATGAAATGAGGCGAATTATCAATGAAGCGTATGGGCTATGTAAAAAGGTCAATTATCGATCATTTGGACGAGCATCTTCCAATCTATATATTTTCGATTGTTCTCTTATCTATGGGAGTTATATTTGGAGCTATAATTGTAAATAGTTTGAGCTTTTCTCAGAAAAATGATCTATACGCCTATCTATCTCTCTTTTTTGGACAAGTGGAAGATGGAGAGTTTGCTTCTTCGTCCGCTATGTTTACCCAAAGTTTTGCCCATTACAGTAAATTAATTGGACTAATGTGGTTTTTAGGTTTGTCTGTAATCGGCTTACCAATCATCTTTGTCCTTCTTTTTATAAAAGGACTCGTTATTGGTTTTACTGTGGGCTTTTTAGTTAGTCAAATGGGGATGGATGGATTTGTTCTATCCTTTGCGTCAATTTTTCCGCAAAATGTATTACTTATTCCGATTTTTATTATTGTTACTACTGTAGCCACATCTTTTTCGATGAAAATATGGAGGCAGGTAACAAGACGGGGGCATGAACCAATTTTTCAATATTTCTTGTCCTATTCCCTTTTTCTCTTATTTATTGGGGCATTTATTGCTGTTGTAGCGGCTTACGAGGCTTATGTATCCCCAACAATTATGAAAACAGTACTTCAATTAATTAGCTAAGTAATTCTTATTATAATAATTATTATTTAACAATTAATATAATCTTTAGTTTGTAACGATTCTTGTTTGACACGTAATTTTCTCAAAGAGTATAATGTCAGTAGATGGCTTTTTGGGGGGATATCATGGAACAGAGAATCGAGAGAATAAAGAAACAATTACATTCTCAAAGTTATAAACTGACGCCACAAAGGGAAGCAACAGTTCGTGTCCTATTAGAAAATGAAGAAGATCATTTAAGTGCTGAAGATGTATATATGCTTGTGAAAGAAAAGTCTCCTGAGATTGGTTTAGCCACTGTCTATCGAACATTAGAATTGTTAACAGAATTAAAAGTGGTTGATAAAATTAATTTTGGTGATGGAGTGTCCCGATATGACCTTCGGAAAGAGGGAGCAGCACATTTCCATCATCATCTAGTATGTATTGAATGTGGTTCAGTTGATGAAATTCAAGAGGATTTATTGGAAGATGTGGAAAAAGTGGTGGAAAGGGACTGGAACTTTCTTATCAAGGACCACAGATTAACGTTTCATGGAATTTGTCATCGGTGCCACGATCAAGTTTCCGATTCCACAAATTAAATTTAATATACAACACTCAAGAAAGTAGCAGAGGTGCTGCTTTTTTCTTTGCCTGAAATATATCTCTAAACTTTTCTTTTATTTTTCTTAGTTATGGGTATAGAACTTGTCCTGTCCGTCATATAACGTACTATAACCAGGATAGATGAAAGGAAGTTTGTGATGAATGGTATAAAGACCTTCTTTGAAGCGTTATGGGTATTTTTATTATTCATGGGGTGCACTCTCATTTTTTATTGTGGTATTCTATGGGTAAGTGAGGAGTATAACCAGTATCATCGCTATGATGAACCGAAGGGCAGATCAGTCAAAGTATTTCAACTGAATGATGCGGAATTTGCTAATCTACCAGTTTGGCGTTTACATTTGTTTTTAAATCATGGAGAATAAGCCTCATAAGTAAAGGTGGGGATGAGATTGGATCTGAAAATAAAACCTTTTATTCATTATTTGATGGAAGAAAAGAGAGTATCTCAAAATACGGTAGAAGCATATAAACGTGATTTAACAAAGTATCTTTTCTATATGAAAGAAGTGGAAGGAATTAATAATATTAAGGAAATTACCCGATTAAAAGTTTTACACTACTTTCATTACCTAAAAAAAGAAGGGAAAGCAGGTTCCACATTGGCAAGGAATTATTCGGCCCTAAAATCCTACCATCAATTTTTATTGAGGGAATCCTACCATCATGAAGATCCTACTGTACATATGGAAAGGCCAAAAGACGAGCGAAGGTTGCCAAGTATCCTGACACTTAGTGAAGTGGAGGCTCTTCTGGAGGCTACAGTAAAAAAACCTCATCTGGATAGCAGGAATAAAGCGATGCTTGAATTATTATACGCCACAGGTATTCGAGTGAGTGAACTATGTAACTTAAATATAGATGACCTCCATCTCCATATGGGATACATTCGCTGCCTTGGAAATGGAAAAAGAGAGCGGAATATTCCAGTTGGTGAAATCGCTTCAAATGCACTTCGAAAATACCTCCGGGAAGGTAGACCTGTATTGATGAAAAAGGGAAAACAGCACCAAATCCTATTTGTTAATCATCATGGAAATCAAATGTCCAGACAGGGCTTTTGGAAAGTCATCAAACAATTAGCAAAGGAAGCGGATATTAAAACAGAGCTTACACCTCATACATTAAGACATTCATTCGCCAGTCACTTACTGGAAAATGGGGCAGATATAAGAGCGGTTCAGGAAATGCTTGGACATGCAGATATCTCGACCACACAAATATATACACATGTTACTAAAACACGAATGAAGGATGAGTATTCCAAGTATCACCCACGTGCATAATGTAACATGTGTGTTTTTTTGGTAAGATAAGATGACTAAACATTTTACTTGCGTTTTTATAATACATAGGTAACTTTGGATTTAAATAACAGGCAGGAGGTAAATGGAAAATGGATAAGTATTCCTTTAATCGAGTTTTCTTAGTTGTAATGGATTCTGTTGGGATTGGGGAAGCCCCAGATGCGAAAGCGTTTGATGATGAAGGAGCGGATACATTAGGGCATATTGGGGAGGAGATGAATGGATTAAAACTACCTAATTTGGATTTGTTAGGATTATCACATATAAAAGAGTATAGAGGTGGTTCCAAACCGGAAAAAGCGTTAGGTTTTTATGGGAAAATGGCTGAAGCGTCTGTAGGGAAAGATACAATGACAGGTCATTGGGAAATAATGGGGCTGCATATTGATCAGCCTTTTCGAACGTTTCCAAACGGATTTCCTGTAGAACTTCTTCGTGAATTGGAAACAAGGACAGGCCGCAAGATTATTGGCAATAAACCCGCTTCTGGAACAGAAATTTTAGATGAACTTGGTGAGGAACATGTGAATTCCGGGGCTATTATAGTTTATACTTCAGCCGATTCTGTATTACAAATTGCCGCTCACGAAGAGGTGGTACCAATTGAAGAACTTTACGATATTTGTAAAGTGGCTAGGGAATTAACATTGGATGAAAAGTATATGGTTGGCCGTGTCATTGCTAGACCTTTTCTTGGGAGTTCAGGGGCATGGAAGCGGACGACAAATCGTCATGATTATGCCTTAAAACCATTCAGCAGGACGGTAATGAATGAACTAAAAGACTCTGGTTTCGATTCCATCGCAATTGGTAAGATATCGGATATTTATGATGGGGAAGGAATCACTAAGTCATTACGTACAACTTCCAATATGGATGGCATGGATAAGTTAAATGAATCATTAGAGATGGACTTTACCGGTCTTAGTTTTTTAAATCTAGTTGATTTCGATGCTGTCTTTGGGCACCGGAGAGATCCTTTAGGATATGGGAAAGCATTGGAAGAATTTGATGTGCGACTAGAGGAAGTGTTTGAAAGGTTACAGGAGAATGACTTACTAATTATCACTGCCGATCATGGAAATGATCCTACATTTAAAGGTACTGATCACACAAGGGAGTATGTTCCCCTTCTTGTTTACTCAAAAAAAATGGTTGGTGGGAAATCCATCGGAATAAGGAAAACTTTTGCCGATGTTGGGGCTACCATCGCTGAGAATTTTGGTGTGACTTTACCTAAACATGGTACGAGTTTCTTAGCGGAATTGAATAAATAGGAGAGAATAAGTATGGGTAATGAAAAAATAAACAGCATCGTTGAAATGATTAATGGCAGAGTGAATCTGTCTCCAGAAATTGGATTAATTCTTGGATCTGGTTTGGGGGTATTAGCTGAGGAAATTGAGAAAAGTATTCGGATACCATATGGTGATATTCCAGGATTCCCCACATCCACAGTTGCAGGACATGAGGGACAGTTTGTAATTGGGGAATTACAGGGAAAACAGGTTATCGCAATGCAAGGAAGATTCCATTATTATGAGGGATACAGTATGGAACAAGTGACGTTACCAGTGAGAGTAATGAAGGCTCTTGGAGTAAGACAATTAATTGTTACTAACGCTGCTGGTGGAGTGAATAAATCCTTTGAACCTGGAGATTTAATGTTGATTCAAGACCACCTTAATTTAACTGGGGACAATCCTCTTATTGGACCGAATGATAATGATCTTGGCGTCCGTTTTCCAGATATGTCAAAAGCCTATTCGAAATCACTTATTCTATTAGCGAAAAGAATAGCAGAGAAACTGGGACTAACGGTAAAAGAAGGGATTTATGCTGGTAATACAGGCCCTTGCTATGAAACACCAGCAGAAGTAAAAATGATTCGCACACTTGGTGGAGATGCTGTTGGAATGTCAACCGTTCCAGAAGTCATTGTTGCAAGACATAGCGAGATGGAAGTGTTAGGGATCACGTGCATATCTAATATGGCTGCAGGAATTTTAGATCAACCGCTTACACATGATGAAGTAATTGAAACGACGGAAAAAGTAAAAGGAAATTTCTTGCTGTTTGTAAAAAATATTATCCATCAAATGGATGGGAGAGATTCAAAATGAGTGTAACTTACATGAAAGAAGCTGTATCATTCATCCAAAGTAAAATAGAGAAGGAGCCAACCATTGGACTAATTCTCGGTTCAGGCCTCGGGGATCTTGCAGAAGAAATTTCCAGTCCAGTGGCTATCTCCTATAATGATATTCCACATTTTCCAACGTCCACAGTGGAGGGGCACAAAGGCCAATTGGTGATCGGTGAACTAGAAGGGAAACAGGTTGTTGCCATGCAAGGGAGATTCCACTTTTATGAAGGCTACTCCATGCAGGAAGTCACTTTTCCTGTAAGGGTTATGAAATTATTGGGCTGTGAATCAATCATTGTGACCAATGCTTGCGGGGGAATGAATGAAAAGTTTAAACCAGGAGACTTGATGTTGATTGAGGATCATATTAACTTCACTGGAGCTAATCCCCTTATTGGTTCTAACTTGGATGAATTAGGCCCTCGATTCCCGGACATGAGCCACGCCTATACTCCAAAATGGAGAGATCATGCCTTAAGAGTAGCAGAACAGAATGGCATAGAATTACAGCAAGGAGTTTATGCGGCAGTGAGTGGTCCTACGTACATGTCTGCTGCGGAGTTAATTATGTTAAGGAAGTTAGGGGGAGACGTTGTAGGAATGTCCACTGTACCTGAAGTGATTGTTGCTCGCCATATGGATATGTTTGTACTGGGAATATCGTGTATTACGGATATGGCCATTGGGGAGACCATCGAAGGGATCACTCACGAAGAAGTAATGGAAGTTGCGGCGAAAACTAAACCTCGATTTATTACTCTCATAAGAAACATTTTAAAGGAGTACGATGGAGGGATAGTTAAATGAGAATGGTTGACCTGATTGAAAAGAAAAGAAACGGAAAAACTCACACAAAAGAGGAACTGGATTTTATCATTCAAGGGTATACGAACGATGAAATTCCTGATTACCAACTCAGTGCATGGGCCATGGCTGTTTTTTTTCAAGGGATGGATGAAAAGGAGCGTGCAGCATTAACAGACGCAATGGTTCATTCTGGAGACACGATCGATTTATCTGAAATCAATGGCGTGAAAGTGGATAAGCATAGTACAGGTGGGGTAGGGGATACAACAACTTTAGTACTGGCACCCCTTGTTGCAAGTGTAGGTGTTCCCGTTGCCAAAATGAGTGGAAGAGGGTTAGGTCATACTGGGGGAACCATCGATAAACTGGAATCCATTCAAGGATTTAGTGTTGAAATAACCAATGAAAAGTTTATTCAATTAGTAAATCAAAATAAAGTGGCTGTAATTGGTCAGACTCAGAATTTAACGCCTGCAGACAAAAAATTGTATGGTTTACGGGATGTTACTGCGACGGTGGATTCCATTCCCTTAATAGCCAGTTCGATTATGAGCAAAAAAATTGCCTCTGGTGCAGATGCTATTGTTTTAGATGTGAAAACAGGAGCAGGGGCGTTTATGAAAGAATTATCAGGAGCAAAAGAATTGGCAGAAGCAATGGTGAGAATCGGACGGAATTTAGGAAGAAACACTTCTGCGATTATATCGGATATGAGTCAACCACTTGGTTTTGCCATAGGAAATGCTCTGGAAGTGAAAGAAGCCATCATGACTTTAAAAGGACAGGGGCCTAAAGATCTACAGGAGTTGTGTATAGAATTGGGCAGCCATATGGTAGTATTGGGGAGACAGGCAAATACCCTTGAAGAAGCAAGAGAACTGTTAATGGAATCGATTCACTCCGGAAAAGCACTAGAACATTTTAAGACATTCATAAAGGCACAAAACGGAGATCCTTCTATAATAGATAATCCGGAAAAACTTCCCGAATCTAAGTATAAATTAGACGTAAAAACGGATAAAGAAGGATATATTGCCGATATCGTTGCGGATCAACTTGGCATCGCAGCAATGATGCTTGGAGCAGGACGGGCTACGAAAACATCTGAAATTGATATGGCTGTTGGGCTAGAATTAAGGAAGAAAATTGGTGATTTTGTAAAAAAAGGAGATTCGCTGGTGACTGTTCATTCAAACAATAACCTGGTGGACGAAGTTACGGAAAAAATAAAAAGTGCATACACCATTACAGAAGAAAAAGTAACTCCTCCGACGTTAATTTATGAAATTATCAACTAATTTTCTTTTCAAGGTACTTGTATAGAATACTCAAAAGGCAATATTGCCTTTTGGGTTTTTTTATATTTGGTATATTCCAACTTCAATGGGGCAGAATGGTAAAGAAAAAGAATGGAGGGATTGGATTGAAAAAATCATTCATTGTTTTTTTAGTAGGATTATATCTGTTATTTGGAGGGGGAATTACAACATACGGAGAGGAACCGGGAATAGACCTTGCAAGTCAGGCAACTTCAGCTATTCTTATCGAAAGGGATACTGGAGAAGTGCTGTTTGAAAAGAACAGTAAAGAACAATTGCCTCCTGCTAGCATGACAAAAGTGATGACAATGTTATTAATTATGGAGGCCATTGATACTGGGAAAATTAAGTGGAGTGATAAAGTACGGACCAGTGAACGAGCTGCTTCGATGGGAGGATCACAAATATTCCTTGAACCAGGTGAGGAAATGACCGTTGAAGAAATGATGAAGGGAATTGCAATAGCATCAGGAAATGATGCATCCGTTGCCATGGCAGAACACTTAGCAGGTTCTGAAGAACAATTTGTTAATTTGATGAATGAAAAAGCCAAAGAGTTAGGGTTGAAAAACACGAAATTTTTAAATTCGAACGGACTTCCTGCGGAAAATCATTATTCTTCAGCAGAAGACTTAGCATTGATGGCTAAGGAACTACTGAAATACGAAGAGATTACTAAATATACAAGTCTGTATGAGGATTATTTGCGGGAAGATACAGAAGATAAATTCTGGCTTGTCAATACGAATAAACTAGTGAAGTTTTATCCTGGAGTTGATGGATTAAAAACAGGATTTACAAATGAAGCAAAATATTGTTTAACAGCCAGTGCCAATAAAGATGGCATGAGGATCATAGCTGTAGTTATGGGTGCACCGACACCTAAAGACCGAAATAGACAAGTCACGGAGATGCTAGATTATGCTTATAGTCAATATGAACTTCAGCCAAGATATCAACGTGGGGATGTTTTAGGAGAAGCGAAGGTTAGTAAAGGATCCACTGTTACTGTTCCTGTGGAAACAGAAGAAAATATCTCTCTCCTTCTCAAAAAAGGAGAGTCACCGGAAGGAATAACAGAACGATTAGAACTTAACCAATCGATTTCCGCACCAGTGAAAAAAGGAGATCCATTGGGGACACTGTTTGTTGAGAAAGACGGAGAAGTTCTGATGCAATCTAAAGTAGTTGCAGAATCAGATGTGGCTAAAGCATCACTGTGGACATTAATGAAACGAACTACGTCAATTCTCGTTGGGAAAAACGGGTTTTAAATCATCGGATTTTTTCTTGTTTTGACGAATCGACACTAGTTTTGTTTTGATGAAGGAAACTATCATAGGTATAAAGAAAACTTTGAGGAACCATTTTTCCTCTGGGAGAGGGAACTGGTGAAATCAACATTACTTAAGGGGTGACGAAATGAGTTTACTCATTGATCTTGAAAAAAGAGACAATGTTCTCTGCGTAAGACTAGAAGGTGAGTTAGATCACCACACAGCAATGGAACTCCGTGAAAGTGTCGACACGGCCATAAAGGAACAGCGATTGACACACATCTTATTAAATTTAGAAAACTTAACATTTATGGATAGTTCTGGTTTAGGTGTCATACTTGGCCGCTATAAAACAGTCCAAGCCCTTGGTGGTGAAATGGTTGTATGCTCCATTTCTCCTCAAGTAAAACGTCTGTTTGAAATGTCTGGTATGTTTAAAATTATCAGACTGACCTCTAATGAAGCGGATGCCTTACTGACGTTGGGGGTGGCATCATGAAGAATCGAATGGAATTAACGTTTTCTGCATTAAGTCAAAACGAATCCTTTGCCCGAGTAACCGTTGGGGCTTTTGTTGCCCAGTTAGATCCAACAATGGATGAACTCACGGAAATTAAAACAGTTGTCAGTGAAGCGGTAACCAATGCGATTATACATGGATATAACGAAGATACTAAAGGTATGATTTATTTGGAAGTGGAGCTCGAAGAAGATGTTGTCCGATTAATGATTCGGGATAAGGGGATTGGAATTCACAATCTTGATGAGGCAAGACAACCTTTATTTACTTCAAAACCAGAATTAGAAAGAAGTGGAATGGGCTTCACCATCATGGAAAACTTTATGGATGAAGTGGAAATACAATCTGAGCCAATGGTTGGCACGACAGTCAGTTTAACAAAACGACTCTCAAAGCAACGCGCTCTTTGTAATTGAGGCGGTCCACGATGGATGTAGAAGTAAAACAATCCAAAAAGACGTATTTAAATGACAAAGAAGTGAAAAGGTTGATCAAAGAAGCCCAGGATGGAAATCAAGAAGCCAGAGATCATATTGTTAATGTAAATACTAGATTAGTTTGGTCGGTAGTCCAACGTTTTTTAAATAGAGGCTATGAGGCGGATGACTTATTCCAAATTGGTTGTATCGGATTAATTAAATCCGTGGATAAGTTTGATTTAAGTTATGATGTAAAGTTCTCTACGTATGCGGTTCCGATGATCATTGGAGAGATACAAAGATTTCTCCGCGATGATGGGACAGTGAAGGTGAGTAGGTCTATTAAAGAAAGTGCCAATAAAATCAGGAAGACAAAGGAAGAACTTTCTAAAACACTTGGAAGAATTCCTACTGTGAAGGAGATTGCAGAAAAATTGGATCTTTCACCGGAAGAAGTGGTGTTTGCTCAAGAAGCAAGCAGACAATTGACTTCTATACATGAAACAGTCTATGAAAACGACGGGGATCCAATTACATTATTGGATCAAATCTCTGATGATGGTGACCTAAAGTGGTTTGATAAGATAGCTTTAAAGGATGAAATAGAAAAATTGGATGAGAGGGAAAAGTTGATTGTCTATTTAAGGTATTATAAAGATCAGACTCAGTCTCAAGTGGCAGAACGTTTGGGCATATCTCAAGTACAAGTATCCCGTTTAGAAAAGAAAATATTAAAGCAATTAAAAGAACAGCTCGGATAATTCGGATGGCACTGAAAAAGTATCTTACAACTTTTTCAGTGCCTTTTATTTGTATGACAATGATTTCTGTCGCTTGCCTGATAGGAGAAAAACGCTCCTATCAGGCTTTGTGCGCTTGGTAGCGCATCAAACTAATGGGTGAAAGCCCCTAACACGCGGACTTCTAGTTGTCATTCCTCCACTGCCCTACACTCGTGTTCATAGGCGCTTGCGCTTTTCTTAAAAGATAAGAATTTATAAGTATTGGCACCTTCGGGCAAATTGTCTAGCTCCAGCGCCTACTCGCTACGGGGCACTTCGGAAGTGACAACCGAAGTCAAAGAGCGGACTTCTAGTTGTCATTCCTCCACTGCCCTACGCTCGTGTTCATAGGCGCTTGCGCTTTTCTTATGATTGCGACGGCTGCGCTCATTGCTTCGAGAGACTGTTCTTTTAAGAGAATACGTTAGACTACTTTTCGTCATACTAAAGAAGGAATTCCTTGGAATAGAAATTGGGGAGTGATTACATGAATTCCAAGAAGCGGGTTATATTAATCACTGATGGTGATTCATCAGCGAAAGCGGCAGTGAAGCTTGTTGCAGAGAAACTTGGTTATCCGTTCATTGGCGAATCCGGTGGCAACCCTACAAAAATTTCAGGAGACGAACTAATAAAACTGATACTAAAGACAGAGAGTGATCCTGTCCTCGTCTTATTTGATGACTGTGGTTTTCCAGAGGAAGGACCTGGTGAAAGGGCATTTATTTCTGTCGTTAATTCACCTGATATAGATGTTATTGGGGCTGTCGCAGTGGCATCCCAATCCTTTTCCCATGAGTGGACAAAAGTGGATATTTCCATTGACCGTAATGGATTGTTAACTGAGTATGGAGTAGATAAAGATGGCATTAAAGATCTGGAAATCGGAAGAATACGTGGTGACACTGTTTCCGCACTTGACAGGTTGCCTATACCTTTGATTGTTGGGATAGGTGATATTGGTAAAATGGGGGGCCGAGACTCCTTGGAAATGGGCGCACCAATTACAAAACTTGCAATTGAAGTAATTATGGAAAGGAGTGGAGGTAATGGATCCAGTACGTAATACGGATAAAAACCAGGTCATTTCAAAAGAAATACGCGAGAATGAAAAGATTATATCAGAGCGCATCGGAATCGGTAAAAGTTTTGATGTGGGAGTACGGAAGCTATACATATTGGATAAAGAAATTCAATTCTA
This sequence comes from Evansella tamaricis, assembly GCF_019042215.1. Classification (GTDB taxonomy): domain Bacteria; phylum Bacillota; class Bacilli; order Bacillales; family Salisediminibacteriaceae; genus Evansella; species Evansella tamaricis. Next base: position 87,919 of record NZ_JAHQCS010000184.1, read on the forward strand.
TTTTGTAAATGGTCTATGTGATATTCAATATATCATTGAGTTATTAAAAGAGTTAATGTATTTGGATTCAAATGAGCGAAAGAAACTGCATATAAAAGACCAAATAGAGAACCACCTCACTCACGTCCAGGTGGAAAAGGTAAAAACAATTGATGAATCCATCACTAAAATGCTTTCAGGACTAATTTTTATATTAATTGATGGGGAAGAGGAAGCATTAATAGTTGATGTTCGAAGTTACCCTGGCAGGGGACCTGAAGAACCTGATACGGAAAGGGTTGTCCGTGGTAGTCGTGACGGGTTTACAGAAAACATTATTGAAAACACTGCTCTAACACGGAGAAGAATCCGTGATGAAAATTTGAGAAATGAAATTTTACAAGTTGGTAGAAGATCAAAGACGGACATAAGTCTTTCTTATATTGATGGAGTTGCGGATCCGAACTTAGTGGAAGTTATCCGGAAGGAATTACAGTCTATTGATATTGATGGTTTGACAATGGCGGATAAAGTCGTGGAAGAGTTTGTTGTGAAGCAAGGCTTTAATCCATTTCCAATCGTCAGATATACGGAAAGACCAGATGTGGCAGCAACTCACCTTTTGGAGGGACATGTCATTGTTTATGTTGACTCATCCCCAAGTGTAATCATATTCCCTACAACCTTTTTTCACCATGTGCAACATGCAGAGGAATTTCGGCAGGCCCCCATGGTAGGGACTTTCTTAAGATGGGTCCGCTTTTCAGGGATGATGTTCTCCATGTTTATTTTGCCCCTCTGGTTATTACTTGTTATGAATCCTAACTTAATTCCTGAGCAATTGGATTTTTTAGGTCCGAACGAAACAACGAACATTCCTATTTTCATACAAATGTTATTTGGTGAATTAGGTATAGAACTATTAAGAATGGCAGCTATTCATACCCCATCTCCTTTAGCAACTGCATTAGGTTTAGTTGCTGCTCTGTTAATTGGTGAAATTGCAATTGAGGTTGGTTTACTTGTACCAGAGGTTATTTTGTATGTGGCAATAGGGGCTATTGGAATGTTTGCTACACCAAGTTATGAATTAGCACTAGCTTTGAAGATCTTTCGCCTATTGCTGCTGTTTATTGTCTTTTTCTTTAAGGCCCCTGGTTTTATTATTGGTACAACGCTCCTGCTGTTGTTCTTAGCATCAAAGAAATCTTTAAATGTCCCGTATTTATGGCCGTTTATTCCGTTCTATCCAATTGCCTTTATGGATATCTTATTTAGGCAAGCTGTTCCATCTAAACGGAAGAGACCTAGTATTGTTCAAACGAAAAACCCAATAAAACAAGGCTCCTCCTAATGGAGCCTTGTTTTATCATTCTCCCTTGAAGATATATGGAAGATATGTTATTCTTGAAAACAATAGTTTTGCGCTTTTCTTACTAAGATAAGGTCGTCATCACACATCGAGAAAAGATGAACGGGGAGAGATAAATGGGTTTATACGGTACAAGTAAAATAAATAATAAAGGTCATTTGGAAATAGGAGGAGTGGATACGACTTCCCTTTCAGAAAAGTATGGAACTCCTTTATTTGTCTATGATGTGAAAGATATTTGTAATAGAGCTCAAGAATTTAAAATGGCATTTGATAAGCAACAAATGAAGTATCAGGTGGCATACGCAAGTAAAGCCTTTAGTTGTATCGCCATGATCCAGCTTGTGGAGGAATTAGGCCTCAGTTTAGATGTGGTCTCCGGTGGAGAACTCTATACAGCATTACAGGCAGGTTTTCCGGTGGAGCGAATTCATTTTCATGGAAATAATAAATCTCCAGAAGAAATTGAAATGGCTGTAAGAGAAGGAATTGGATGTATTGTAGTGGATAATTTCACAGAACTAACATGGTTAATGGGAATTACCCAGTCCCTTGGGAAACAGATGAAAGTTCTGATTCGAATAACACCTGGAGTGGAAGCTCACACACACGAATATATCTCTACTGGTCAAGAAGATTCAAAGTTTGGATTTGATATTCAGAGCGGGCAAGCAGGGAAAGCGATAGAAACCATTGAGGCACATGAATTTCTGATTTTGGAAGGGGTTCATTCACATATCGGCTCCCAAATTTTTGAGACGAATGGATTTACATCAGCGATCGAAGAGATCTATAAAGTGCTGGTGGTGTGGAAGAAAACATTAAATTACGATTTGAAAGTCCTTAACCTTGGTGGAGGTTTCGGTATTCGCTATACAAAGGAAGATACTCCTTTACCGTTAGAGAAATATGTGGAATCCATGGTTGAGGCAGTGAAAGAGAAATCCTTGGAGGCGGGAATGGAATTACCGGAGATCTGGATTGAACCTGGTCGTGCCCTCGTTGGAGAAGCTGGAACGACCCTCTATACGATAGGTTCCAGAAAAGATATTCCAGGAGTTAGGTCCTATGTATCTGTTGATGGTGGAATGACAGATAATATTAGACCAGCCCTATACCAAGCGAAATACGAAGCTTCGATTGCAAATAAAATGAATGACAAATTAGAAGAAACAGTTTCCATTGCTGGTAAATGCTGTGAGAGTGGTGACATGCTCATTTGGGACTTAGAAGTTCCAAATGTGGACATCGGTGATGTTCTTGCAGTCTCATCGACAGGTGCCTATGGATACTCAATGGCTAATAATTATAATCGGATCTTACGGCCAGCAGTTGTTTTTGTGGAGGACGGTAAAGATCAGTGTGTCATTGAAAGAGAAACTTTTGAGGACTTAGTACGTCATGAACGAAACTATCAATCGAATAAAACTCAAGGTCGTTTAGCGAAGACAGTTTAATAATTTCTTTCTGATCTGATATAAATATGACGAAAAGAACTTTCTTTTCGTCATATTTTCATTCTGTTTTTGATTAGTGTACAATAGAAAAGAAGTTCTACATATTAAGGATATAACAGGAGGATTTTTATTATGAAAAAAGGTACAATTGTAATGGATAGTGGAGATAAAATTAACATTGAATTTTTCCCAAATGAAGCTCCAGGTACTGTTGAAAACTTCGAAAAGTTAGCTAATGAAGGCTTTTATAATGGACTATCATTTCATCGAGTAATCCCAGGATTTGTGGCACAAGGGGGATGCCCTCACGGAACTGGGACAGGTGGCAGTGGGAAAAATATTAAGTGCGAAACAGCTGGAAATCCACATAAGCATGTTCAAGGTTCTTTATCCATGGCTCATGCTGGTAAGGATACTGGTTCATCCCAATTCTTTCTAGTTCACGAACCTCAACCGCATTTAGATGGTGTTCACACTGTTTTTGGACAAGTTATAGAAGGAATGGAAGCTGTTCTTCGAATTAAGCAAGGGGATGTTATGCAAGAGGTGCGGGTTTACGACGAAGAGTAAAAAATGTTTTTTTTCGATTGTCCCTTCAGATAGTTTCTGTGGGGACAATCTTTTTTAACACTTCTTTTACAATACATCGTTTTCATTCTTTTTAATGACAACTGGAATATAGTAGAGGTGACACGGAAAATATGAAAGGAGTGTTGTGATGGATCAGATAAAAACAATCACCATGTTCCAAGTCATCATTGTGGTTCTTTTAATCTTTTTAGTTCCATTTGTTTTACAAGAAGCACAACAGATTAGATCTGTTTCTTCTCCTGCCTATGGATATGAAATTATTCCTCACTTACTCGTTTTCTCCATCGGTCTTTTATTAATGCCACAAAAAACACTACAGCTAATCTCAAAGAATATTTCAATTAACTGGGTTGCCTTATCCACGGGAATTATAGTATTTCTATTGGCATGGGTCCCGTTTACGTTTTGGTTAGGTTATTTTACCGAAATCCTCCCACTAGCATTTATGGAACACTTTTTGGAAATGAGGTTTGTCATTTTTCTAATTGGTGGGTTAGGAGTAATGAAAGGTTTAGTTAATAAAGAAGGACAACAAGACCATTCATCCGTATAGAATTCACAACATTGAAACATAATTTTTCCAATGAATTTAATTGTGTGATATAATAAACATAATTAAATATTATTGACCGAAGTCCTTCGGGGTAGGGTGAAATTCCCAACCGGCGGTGATGGAGTTTATACTCCTAAGCCCGTGACCCGGCACTTTTAAGTGACGGTGGATCTGGTGTGAGACCAGGGCCGACAGTATAGTCTGGATGGGAGAAGGATACGACGGTGAAAAAATAAGTTTCTTTTCAACGGGGGAGTCTGTCTATTTTAAGAAAGCATTCCTTTTTTAGGAAGTTCTTATCATATCGACATTTATTCCCTGAAGTGGGCGTGTTTAAAAAAGTATAAAAAACACACCTTTATTTGAGTTTGTACTCGAGTAACTTTAACATTTCACTTTTGTATGATACCAACCTGGAGGATAAATATATTCCTTCAGGTTTTTTTCATGAATATCGTGTGATTATTAAATTGGAATGGGGAGAATGATGGACAAACATTATATGAACATTGCAATTGAATTGGCAAGGGTAACACAAGGGCAAACAACACCAAATCCAGTGGTGGGTTCAGTCATTGTTAAAAATAATCAAATCGTAGGTATGGGAGCACACTTAAAAGCAGGAGAAGAGCATGCAGAGAGGCATGCCTTGAAAATGGCAGGGGATAAGGCAAAGGGAGCAACCATGTATGTAACATTAGAACCTTGTTCTCACTATGGTAGAACTTCACCATGTGCAGATGCAGTTATTGAGGCGGGTATAAAAAAAGTTGTAGTAGCATCATTAGATTTGAATCCAAGAGTTGCAGGTAGAGGTATCCAAAAATTAATGGACGCTGGTATTACAGTGGAGACAGGTGTAATGGAGAAAGAGGCAGTGAAGTTAAATCGAGTATTTTTCCATTATATTAAAACTAAAAAACCATTTGTTACATTAAAAACAGCAACAAGTCTAGATGGAAAAATAGCCACAGTGTCAGGTGAAAGTCAATGGATTACAGGGGAAGAAGCCAGGTTAGATGTGCAGCATCTCCGTCATACTCATGATGCCATTTTAGTTGGAGTTAATACTGTATTATTAGATAATCCTTCTTTGACTACACGTATAGGTGAAGGGGGAAGTAACCCTATTCGGATTGTACTTGATCATCAGTTGAGAACTCCTTTAGATGCCAACATTGTCATTGATAAAAAATCTCCAACATGGATCGTGACAAAGAGACAGACAGAAAAGGGTAAAAAACTAAAGCTGGAAGAGTTAGGCGTTGAAATAATTGAAATGGATAGCGACGAAATACACATTTCCGAATTATTAATAATGTTAGGTCAGCGGGAAATATCATCATTGTTGGTGGAAGGGGGAGGTACGGTAAATGATGCCTTTCTTCGATCAGGTGATTTTCAGCAAGTAATCGTTTATTTAGCACCTACCATTATTGGAGGAAAGGAAGCTCTCTCCTCTTTTTCCGGATTGGGGATTGCAAAATTGAAAAATACACCTAAATTAAACATTGAATCAATAACGACAATTGGAAAAGATATAAAAATGATTTTATCAAAGGGGGACTAATATGTTCACTGGAATTATTGAAGAAAAGGGAACGATAAGACAAATGAAACAAACTGGGGAAGCTATTGTCATGACCATCAGTGGAGAAAAAATCTTGTCCGATGTTCATTTAGGAGATAGTATTTCCGTGAATGGTGTATGTTTAACAGTTACATCCCATGATAAAAAGTCCTTTACAGTAGATGTGATGCCAGAAACTGTAAAAGCTACTAGTCTCCGTGATTTAAGTACTGGTTCAAAAGTTAACTTAGAAAGGGCGATGGCTGCAGGTGGGCGTTTTGGGGGTCATTTCGTTTCAGGTCATGTTGACGGCGTTGGAACAATTGTTGCTAAGCGCCCAGAACAAAATGCTGTTTATTATGATATTGAAGTCGCTCCTGCTCTCCGTAAATATATGGTTATGAAGGGAAGTGTGTCTGTAGACGGAACCAGTTTAACGATCTTTGGATTAACAGAAGACACTTTTACCATCTCTATTATTCCGCATACTATACAGGAAACTATTATTGGAGATAAAGGACCGGGAGATATTGTGAATGTAGAATGCGATATGCTAGCAAAATATATAGAAGAGTTAATTTTACAACGTACGAATCAAAAAACCAGGACATCAGGAAAGATAACGGAAAGTTTTCTGGAGCAAAATGGGTTTATGTAAACCACTGAAGGGGGAAAAAGGATGTTTGATCCGATTGAAGAAGCCATATACGAATTAATGCAAGGAAAAGTCGTTATTGTATGTGATGATGAGGATAGGGAAAACGAGGGAGATTATATTGCTTTAGCGGAAAAGTCAACACCAGAAGTAATCAATTTTATGATCACACACGGGAGAGGACTTGTTTGCGCCCCAATTACAACAGAATTAGCTACAAAACTGGAACTACTGCCGATGGTGGATGTGAATACAGATCCCCATGGGACAGCGTTTACTGTTAGTATTGACCATAAAAATACCACAACTGGCATTTCCGCTCATGAACGTTCTATGACAGTACTAGCAATGATTGACGAAACTTCAAAGGCATCGGATTTTAAGAAACCAGGTCATATTTTTCCGTTAGTGGCGAAAGATGGTGGTGTTTTACGGCGTGCAGGCCATACAGAAGCAGCGGTGGATTTGGCACGAATGTGTGGGGCAAAACCTGCCGCAGTCATCTGTGAGATCATAAATGAGGACGGCTCAATGGCCAGAGTGCCAGATCTAAAGAAAATAGCAGAAGAACACGATTTAAAAATGATTACAATAAAGGACCTTATTCAATATCGAAATCGTAAGGATAAACTGATCCAAAGGGAAGTGGAGATCGATTTACCGACTGATTTCGGAGGGTTCCGTGCCATTGGATACAGTAATATAGTTGATGGAAAAGAGCATGTGGCACTAGTTAAGGGGGAAATCTCAAGTGATAAACCTACCTTAGTCAGAGTTCATTCCGAATGTTTAACTGGAGATGTATTTGGTTCTCATCGATGCGATTGTGGTCCGCAATTACACGCCGCCTTAAATCAAATTGAGGAAGCTGGAGAAGGGATTCTCCTTTATATGAGGCAGGAAGGTAGAGGCATTGGCTTGTTAAATAAGATGAGAGCTTATAAACTACAAGAGGAAGGTTACGATACGGTAGAAGCAAATGAGAAGCTAGGATTTGCACCGGATTTGAGGGATTATGGTATCGGAGCCCAGATACTCCGTGACTTAGGGGTGCGGCAAATGAAACTATTAACCAACAATCCCCGTAAAATTACAGGATTAAAAGGTTATGAGCTGGAGGTCGTAGATCGAGTACCTTTGCAATTGCCTTATTCCAAAGATAACGAAAATTACTTAAAGACAAAAAAGGAAAAACTCGGTCATTTACTTCATTTTTAGGGGGCGGTATAAATGGGAAAAGTTTTTGAAGGGAATCTAATTGGAACAGGATTAAGAGTAGGAATTGTTGTGGGAAGATTTAATGAATTTATAACAAGCAAACTTTTGGGAGGAGCAGAGGATGCCCTCAAACGTCATGGGGTAGAGGCAGATGATGTGGATGTGGCATGGGTACCTGGAGCTTATGAAATTCCATTAATTGCGAAGAAAATGGTTGATTCTGGTAAATATGATGCTATCATTACGTTAGGAACTGTTATTAGAGGCTCTACGCCTCATTTTGATTATGTGTGTAGTGAAGTGTCCAAGGGAGTAGCATCATTAGCTCTATCCAGTGGTAAACCTGTCATCTTTGGTGTATTGACAACAGACACCATTGAACAGGCAGTTGAGAGAGCTGGTACGAAGGCTGGAAATAAAGGTTGGGAAGCTGCGGCAGCTGCCATTGAGATGGCCAATTTAACAAAGAGTTTTAATTAATGGGGGATGTCTAGTGCTTGTTCCGTATAAGCATGAGTATGAAAAAATTGCGATGGGTCTTTTATCATTTATGCCAAGTGAAAAAACGATAAAAAGGTTGAAGCAAACAATGGATCAGTACGAAAAGGACCCTAATTTTCATTTGTTTCTTTGGAAGAAAAAAGTTAATGACTTTATTGGTGTCATTGGAGTGGAAAAAACGGAAGAAGGGGTTGTTTTAAGAAATTTGTGTGTTAATCCATCCCACCGCAATGAAGGGATTGCCACGGAAATGATCAACTCTGTGGAAAATCGGTTAAATGTTAGCTTATTGGGAACGAAGCATACGAAAGAGTTTTTAGAATATTGTAAGAGAGAGGAAGGTTGTTAACCCTTCCTTTTTCTTTGTTTGTGTTTTTTTGATTCTAATCTTTCTTGAATGACATCGGTTCGGTCTCTCCGCTTATGTCGGTGAATTAAATCCATATTACTTAAATCTTCTATATTACACCAAATCAAATTCTTCCTTTGGCATATTTCCACGCAGTTTGATACTAGGTCATGGTCGGTTATTGGTATGTTAAATGGAGTGTATGGACCTTCATTGAGGATATTTAGGATCTGGTTTTTTACAATACTTTCTAATCTTTCAACATCAATAGAAATGCGTTGTAACTCTTCGTGATTTGTCCGGAGAGAAGCAAGTACCTTTCGATATAAACGTAAACTTCCATCAAAATTCTGTTGACGTTCATGATAAACAGCAACTGCTAATTGAATTAACGTATGCCAGTGCTTTTCTTTATACTTTTTCCAATATTCTTCCATCATTTCGTGACATTCGAAATAATCCCTTGTCCCATGAAATTCAATCAGGTAATTAATATAAGCTTCCGGATATCTGCTCATCTTTTTCCCCCATGAAATATTAATAGTTATAGTAAGCGTAACATAAAAATATAAAAATGGGTTGAAATTAATCTACATATTATACGAAAAAAGCTAATGAATTATGATATAATTCGATTGAGAACATAGGGAAATGGTGAGACGATGCAGTATAGTGTAAAACTTCAATCGTTTGAAGGTCCTCTCGATCTGTTGTTACATCTAATTCAAAAGAATGATTTAGACTTGTATGATATACCAGTAAAGGAAATCACGGATCAATACATGATCTATATTCATACAATGCAAGTGCTTCAGCTAGATATAGCGAGCGAATATTTAGTAATGGCTGCAACCTTATTACATATGAAATCCCAAATGCTGTTACCAGCACAGGAAAATGAATTAGATGATGAAGATTTTGAATATGAAGAGGGAGATCCAAGGGAAGAATTAATGCAAAGACTAATTGAGTATAAAAAGTTTAAAGAAGCCGCCGGGGATTTAAAAGAACGTGAACGGGCACGAAGTGATTTGTTTTCAAAACCAATGTCTGATTTATCAAACCTTCTTTCGGAACCGCTGGAGGAGGAAGAAAAGGCAAATTATAATGTTACGATTTACGATATGCTTCAAGCTTTTCAGAATATCTCGAAAAGAAATCGGAAACGGGAAACAGTTTTTTCAAAAATACAACGGGAAGACATTCCGATAGATGAAAAAATGACACAAATTATGAATGAATTAGATCTTCATGATGGTAAGAGAAAATTCTCTGAGTTATTCGATCGTGAAGAGGATAAAAATCACATGGTCATTGCTTTTCTTGCTCTCCTTGAATTAATGAAAGCGAACGCTGTTTTTTGTTATCAGGATAGTAATTTTGATGAGATCATGATTTATCAAAAGGGGGCATTGACCGTTGAAAAGTCATGAGATTAAAGCCGTTATAGAAGGATTACTTTTTGTTTCAGGTGAAGAGGGATTGGACATAAAACAAGTTATGGACGTTTTACAATTAGATCGGAAATCAGTCAAATTTTATATGGCTGAATTAATGGAAACATATTCTTCCGATGCGAGGGGAATACAGTTAGTGGAAGTTGCTGGTGGATATCAGTTGACAACGAAACCGGAGCACGCTTCTTTTTTTAAACGATTAGTTCAGGCTCCATCATCCACTACTCTTTCCCAGGCTTCTTTAGAGGCATTGGCAATTGTGGCCTATAGACAACCAATTTCTAGGTTGGAAATAGAAGATATACGTGGGGTTAAATCAGAACGACCAATCCGTACCTTAGCTGCAAAAGGTCTCATTAAAGAAGTGGGGCGGGTAGATACTACAGGCCGGGCAATACTTTATGGAACAACTAAAGATTTTTTAGAGCAATTTGGTTTGCGGTCAATAGAAGAACTTCCGCCTCTTCCTGATGCAGTAACCGAAGAAGATGTGGAGGAAGAGGTGGACTTGTTTTTTTCAAAATTCCAAGAGCAGATGATTCCAACAAATGAAGTAGAATAAAGTAATCAACATGTAGAAAGAGAAGGGAAGGAAGTTATTCATGGGAAACGATTTGGTACAGCAACAATTAACATTCACAATGGTAAAATTAGAAAAGGCATCCACAGAGATCAGAAAGTTCCTAAATGAAACAACATTGCAGGATTTAATGAGTCAAGGAGACCAAAAATCAAAAGGGGATTATGTGGATATATTGGATCAATTTCGACGTATTCTTGTTTATTTTGATGAGGGACAAGAATCAGGAAACCTCCTACTAAGAAGTGAAGCTTTCCGTAAAGGTGCTGCAGAAAAAACATTATATTGGATTTTTCATCAATGTGTAGAAGAATTTTTCCAACCTAAGTTAGATGTATGGTATGAAGATAGCAGGGCTGCTTATACTGGTAGAAATGCAATCAAATTCCGGGTTACTGTTCCAGAAGATTTAAAGGATCTTGTTAAATCTATTGAAGGTCCACTACAAGAAGTGCGAGAAGAATTAGAGTATTACGAAACAGATTACCGTACGAAGGTACGACAAAGGGATAATGATTAGTCGTTTTAAAAATTAGGAAATTATGTCATCAATTATTTAGAAAGTGTTCCTGTCATTGGGCACTTTCTTTTTTCTCGTTTTCTCGCTTTTCCTTTTGATTGAGTCCATTTTTACTTACGTGCATAGGATGAATAAACGAAAGGGAGGGAAAAGGCTTGTCGATAAATAAACAGTACTTGACAGATCTTTTAAAATGGTTTCAGAAATTAGAAAAAGATCTTAAGCATTGGGACAATGAGAATAGGGAATTCAGGACTTTATCTCAAGAAGTGAAATCAATAATCGAAAGAATAGACAATGTGGATCCAGATAACTATTCGTCTGTTCGCGATGTTGAAAAAGAGGTGGAGGCTATTTACACAAGTTACCTAGATTTATGTTCAAATTCAAGTAGAAACACGATTTTTAATACGAGCGTTCCGAGGGGAGAACACAAACTTCCTGCACTTCCTTATTCTTATGATGCCTTAGAACCGTATATCCAAAAACGTATTATGGAACTACATCATAAAAAACACCATCAATCATATGTGGATGGCTTAAACAGAGCGGAAAAAGAATTACAGAAGCAACGGAAAATGAATAATTATCACTTAATTAAGCATTGGCAACGGGAATTGGCATTTCATGGTGCAGGTCATTATTTGCATACTTTATTTTGGCAAGTAATGTCTCCAGATGGTGGGGGGAAACCAAAGGGGTTACTTGCTGAACATATGGATTTAGATTTTGGGAGTTTCACATCTTTTAAAGAACATTTTACAGAAGCGGCAACTAATGTGGAAGGAAGTGGATGGGCTATCCTTGTTTGGGTTCCACGGGCAGGGAGGTTAGAAATTCTTACTGCAGAAAAACATCAGAATTTAACACAATGGGATGTCATCCCACTCCTTCCCCTTGATGTATGGGAGCATGCCTATTATCTACAATACGAAAATGAGAGGAAAATGTATGTTAATAACTGGTGGCATATTGTGAATTGGAGGGCAGTGGAAGATCGGTTCATTAGAGTACGGAAAAATTTATGGATAGAATAAATAAGGATGAAGGAAAGTTTCACATCAGTGGAATTTTCCTTTTTCAAAAGATAAGCATGTATAAGTTTTCGCATCTTCGGGCTGCCACAGGACGTGGCGTTCTGCCGATGGACGGACAGGACGTCCTAATATCGGGCATGCCACAGGACGTGGAGTTCTGCCCGATGGATGGATAAACTTCAGAGCGATGCTTGTAGAGGAAGAGGCACTGCCCTACGCTCGTGACCAAAGGCGCTTGCGCTTTTCTTAAAAGATAAGAATTTATAAGTATTGGCACCTTCGGGCAAGTTGTCTAGCTCCAGCGCCTACTCGCTACGGGGCACTTCGGAAGTGACAACCGA
>NZ_JAHQCS010000185.1 GCF_019042215.1 Evansella tamaricis
CACTTCGGAAGTGACAACTGAAGTCAAAGAGCGGACTTCTGTTGTCATTCCTGCACTGCCCTACGCTCGTGAGCTTAGGCGATTACGCTTTTCTTATCACTTTTATTTATTTTTAATGGTTAGGTTCATACGTAGCAGGCGTCTTGAAATTAAATAAGAGAAAACAAGAAACACGGTAAATCCAAACCAATAGGAAATGATTCGTAACATTTCTGCATTCCAAGGTGCAAGGGAAGAAACGATTATGCCCCCTAGTAAGGAAAAACAGATTGTAATACCAATAAGGAAGATCGGGTGTAGCACCTTGAAAATTAGGAATTCACCATTATGCTCAATGTTGTTACGTTCATATAAGATGAGACTTAGTACTGTAAATAAAATTATCCCACTTATTGGGAAAAATAAGTTGATTGGTTGACTAGTTATTTCAAACAAATAAAAGAACAGGGTGACTTTTCCGACCCATTCTGGGATGTATAAAAAGTGCGTATTTAAATGTAATTCCAAAAATCCGTGGAGCAAGAAGAAGACCCCAACTGGGAATATGGAAAAGATAAAAGTTAGTGCTACTTGTGTAATCATTTCCCCGGCAATGGTCCCAATGAACATAGCAAAGGAAAAAAACAATAGAAAAACAAAGATTGGGGCAAAATAAATCTCTGTTAAATTTACAAACGATAACGCGTAATTAAATTCGGATTGCCATAGAATAACATATGCTATGGAAAAATTAATCAGGTGGAAAACGAAAATAACGAGTATTCCATAAAGCCACTTTGCCATGAAAATTTCACGCCTAGAGAAGGGCAGGGAAAACGTAAAATCCATTCTCCGTGTGTTTCTTTCCACACCAATTAATAAACCCGCGAAAAAGATGATCCCTATTACCACTAAAAAGGGGAAGATTCCTACAGAAAAAATGTTATAGACCTCATATTCATATAACGTAAACTCTGAATCTGGAAATTGAGAAAAGTGTTCTACCTGTTCCTGCCAAGATCCGATTGATAACATGATAAAAAAAGGTAAGTAAAGTATAAAGAGTACGAGTAAAATACCTACAATCATTCGTGTCTGTTTAAAATTTTGATACCATAGTGCTTTATGAAACAATGTCTTCACCTCCTAATGTTGCGATAAAAATATCTTCCAATGAAATTGGGAGTTCCTCATATAGAATTGGCTGGAACGTTTCAATTAAAGAACGAAGTTCATCACGTTTTTTTTCAAAAACAATAGTGTATACACGTCCCGTTTGGTTTATGACAGTAATATGATTTTTTAAGTCTTCCGGCATGTATTCCTTAAAGACAACTTGTGCTTTTAAATAATTTAATTTCATGGAATCCAACTCATAATGCTTTTCCACTTTTCCATCTTTAATAATGACAATGTCATTTGCCATAAACTCCAGTTCATCCAGACGGTGAGATGAAATAATTACGGAAACATCGTTAATGGCCACTTCTTCGACTAATATCTTCAAAATCCTTTTTTTAACAATCACGTCCAATCCATCTGTTGGTTCATCCAGTAAAATGTATTTAGCTCGTGTTGAGAAAGCCACAACTAAGGAAAATAATGCCTTCATCCCCTTAGACAAGTTACCGATTTTTTTAACCTCCGGAAGTGAGAAACGATCCATTAGTTCGTGAAAGTATTCTTCATCAAAACGGCTGTAGATGCCTTTATATAAATTAAGCATTTCCTTTGTACTATAGTTCTTAAGTGCTTCTGAGGAATCAGGAACAAAGATAATATTCTCCTTTAATTTTGGATTGGAAAAAATACTTTCATTTTTAATGAGAACATCCCCTTTAGTCGGGTTAAGAATGCCAACCATTGTTCGAAGGAGGGTGGTTTTTCCTGCTCCGTTACGGCCAACGATTCCAACGATGCTCCCTGTCTTCACTTCAAAATCAATATCTGATAAAATCTGATTTTGATGGACACGTTTAGAGATATGTTTAATTTTCATCTGAATTACCTCCCATTTCCTCATAGACTTTTTCGATCCATTCTGTCAGTTCTTCTTTCGATATTCCGGCATAATGACTATCGATAATCATCTGTTTTAATGACTGTTTCAATTTCTCCACCAACCTTGGATCGTATGTTTGATGAAATTCTTCTGATATAAATGTTCCCCGTCCACGAATGGTAACTATGACCCCTTGACGTTCTAGTTCCTGATAGGCTTTACTCACTGTATTTGGATTAATAACCATTTGGGAGGAAAGTTCCCTAACCGAAGGCAGTTTTTCATTCGGTAGTAAAATTCCCTTTGCGCACATCTCCTTCACCTGGTGAATGATCTGTTCGTATAAAGGAGTATTTTTTCTCGGGTCAATATTAAAGTACATGGTTTCACCACCTCATTTTTAGGGTTAAAACAATTTATTTATTGACCATGTATCAAGTGTATTATTATGTATAGTACACTTGAAGTATATCTCGATTCTAATGTATTCGTCAAGTGCGAAGATTTGTGTTGAAAGTTGTGGATATTCGACAGATAGTATAAAATATCCTAAATCCTTTGTATTAAAATTATCGTCAAAATAGTATGAAGTTGAAACAGTCACTAAAAATCTAGGAATGAGAGAGGGTTTATATGAAAAGGAAAATTTTAGTTTTGGGCGGCACACGATTTTTTGGGAAAAGACTAGTACATAAACTGATAGAAAATGGCGACGAGATTACCGTTGCCACAAGGGGAGAGACGGAGGATGATTTTGGAAATACAGTGACCCGAATAAAAGTAGATCGTTTTGATAAGGAATCCATGAAAGAAGCTTTTTCTCATGGGGAAATAATTTGGGATGTCATCTATGATCAAATTTGTTTTGCTCCTGACGATGCAAAGGACTCTTGCGAAATCTTTAAGGGACGTGTAAAAAAATATGTTTTAACTTCTACCATGGCAGTATATCCATTCGATGACAGTGCAAGTGAGAAAAAAGTAGAAAAGGATTTTGACCCTTATTCAGTTTCTGTGAAGGATGGACGGATGGGGGCATTTGATTATGCAGAAGGAAAACGACTTGCAGAAGCAGTTTTCTTTCAGGAAGCCAGTTTTCCTGTCATTGCTGCCCGTCCGCCTATCGTATTGGGATTAGATGATTATACGGAACGCCTTCATTATTATGTGAGGAAAGTGTTACAGGAAGAAGCTATTGGGATTGATCCGTTAGATAAAAAAATATCTTTTGTAGATTCAGACGATTTAGCACAATTTTTATTTTGGGCAGGATTTAATGATTTAGTAGGGCCTGTTAATACGTCTGCACCGGACTATGTTTCATTAGGTGATATGATTCACCTCATTGAAGAAAAACTGAAAAAGAAAGCTCATGTTGTCGTTCCAAAGACGAAAGAAGAGAACTCTCCGATGAACTTTCCAGTTTCCATTTATCAAGATGTTTCTGTAGCAGAGGCAGCAGGATACTCTTTTAAGCCATTATCTGAGTGGTTTGAACCATTGATTGAAGCTATTATTGCTTCAGAAAAATAAGAAGATTTACTAAGTAATTTGTTAGGGGGCATATTATGATTCAGGTAAAAGACTTGTTTTTCACTTATCCTGGAAATACGGAGCCTACTATAAAAAATGTGAATGTAACTATTCCAACTGGTGAAATATTTGGGTTTCTTGGTCCTTCCGGTGCAGGTAAAAGTACACTTCAAAAAATATTGATCGGTGTTTTGAAGGGGTATCAAGGTTCTGTATCTGTTCTTCATCAAGATGTGAATAAAGCTACTACGGACTTTTATAACACTCTTGGTGTGGCATTTGAAACACCCAATTTTTATCAAAAGTTCACTGCAAAGGAGAATCTCCAATTCTTTCAATCATTTTATGAAAAAGAAGGAGAATCAATAGAGAAGTTGATGGAAAAAGTGGGATTAGGGGATGTTCTTGAAACTAGAGTATCGGATTTTTCTAAGGGGATGAAAATGCGTTTGAATGTTGTCCGGGCTTTCTTACATGATCCGGAACTTATATTTCTCGACGAACCAACATCTGGATTAGATCCGTTGAATGTACAAAAAGTAAGGGAACTTATTGTTCAAATGAAGGAAGCGGGAAAGACAATAATATTGAACACTCATAATATGAACGTGGCCGAAATTCTCTGTGACAGGGTAGCTTTTATTGTGGATGGGGAAGTGAAATTGATAGATTCCCCTGACCATTTAAAAAACAGCTATAGTCAAAAGGAGATTACCGTTGTATTCAAAGAGAAAGGGATCGAGAAACAAGCGTCTTTCGAAATGAAACATTTGGGAACACAACTGGAGTTTCAAAAAATATTACAGCAAGATCAACTTGTGAGAATTAATACAAACGAAAAAACGTTAGAGGATATTTTCATTGAAGTGACGGGGAGAAAATTACAATGATGGGCAAGTTAATGAAACAGGATATTCAGTTTCAATTCCGTCATGGGTTTTATTATATTTATGCCTTTGTAACCATTATTTATATTGCAATACTTCTATTTATTCCAATGGAGTACCGCGGTTTCTGGAGTGTACTTGTCATCTTTACAGACCCTGGAACTCTCGGTTTCTTTTTTGTGGGTACCATCGTCATGCTCGAGAGAAACCAACAACTATTAACCTATCTTTTTATTACTCCTGTAAAACTTAAGTGGTATCTTTGTTCTAAGATTTTATCTTTATCTGTGATTGCATGGATTACCAGTCTGTTTATAGGTTACTTCACTTTGGGAGGAATGGTCTCTTTCTTTTGGTTGACACTTGCTGTTCTACTGTGCAGTTTTTTCTTTACATCATGCGGATTGGCTATTTCAGTAGATGCGCCGTCCTTAAATCATTTTATGTTTAGGGCAATTATGTTAATGCTTTTATTATACATACCCCTGTTAAGTTACTTAGAATGGATACCTTTGTGGATCCTGGAGGTTATGCCAAGTTATTCTGCCCTCATCCTTTTTGATTTGGCATTAAGTGGGACCAACAGTCTGGGACCTATTCGACCACAACTGTTACATGTTTTCCTTTTGTTCGTTTGGGGAGTGGTAGCATATCTCATTGCAGCACGACGTTTTAACCGCTATATTCTTTCTAATACAGGGGAAAGCAAGGTGGTTTCTGTATGAAACGTTTCTCACACGCTCTAAACAAGGGGAAATTTAGATTTTCATTTGGGCAAGTAAATATGTTTCTTAAAGGAGATGCGAGAAACATTTTTAGGGATCCATTAATGATTCTTGTACTAATGATCCCAATTATCATGTTCTTCTTGGTTCAGTATGGAATTCCCTATGTAGACGATCAATTAAGCAAGTATACCACTTTCCAACTCTTGGATCATCGGACGATAATCATCGGTTTTATCCTTATTATGACTCCGATGATGGTAGGGATGCTTACTGGTTTTCTGCTTCTGGATGAAAAAGATGATGGTATTTTTAGTTATATGGAAATTACCCCGATGAAAAAAATGGGGTTTATCGGTTATCGAATAACACTTCCAGTTATTATATCCTTGATTATTTCTGTAATAATGGGAGTAATTTTTTTAAGTGATGAAAGTAAATTGAATTGGGGTTTATTAGGATTATCCATTTTATCCATTTCTTTGTACGGACCTATTATCACCATGTACTTAGCCTCATTGTGTAACAACAAGGTAGAAGGAATGACTTATACAAAGATGATTTCCATTCTCACCATTGCACCTTTTGCAAGTTATTTATTTGATAACTGGTGGACTGTTATAGCCTATTTAATTCCATTTACATGGGGTGTTGAACTGCTATTTGCATCCATAACCGGAGAATATTTTGGATTAGTAAGGAACTGGTTTGGATTGTTTATTGGTAGCATGGCTAATAACGTTATAATCCTTTGGCTTTTCTATAAGAAACTGCAAAATAGTTTATAAAATACTCCGGGACCAGGTCCCCGACAAATTTGTGAACACCATTTTAAGAGTATAATAGGGTAAGAGATTGGCACTATTTTGATGGGAGGAGTACTGTTCATGGAAATCCGAAAGATTAATGTGAGTGATGCAGAGGCCTTTCTGGCAATGAACCACCAACTGGATAAAGAAACCATGTATATGTTATTTGAGCCTGGTGAAAGGAAGATTACAGTTGAACAACAACAGAAAATGTTGGAAAAGCTAAAGGAAAACCCAACTAGTGAAATTTTTGTTGTGGATAATCAGAGTGGAGTATTAGTAGGGTATCTGGCCTTCTTTGGTGGACAATTGAATCGGAACAAACACTCGGGATATATTGCCACAGGAATTATTGAAAAGCATCGTGGACAAGGGTTAGGAAAGAAGCTGTTTCAAACCATGGAAGAGTGGGCGATAGAGCAAAAAATAGAGCGCCTGGAACTTACTGTTATGAAAAATAATCTATCGGCTTTACATCTCTATTTAAAAATGGGATTTGAAATTGAAGGAGTCAAGCGAAATTCATTAAAAGTAAATGGGGAATTGGTGGACGAGTATTATATGTCAAAACTCTTACGCGCATAAGATAAAGGAACCAAAAAATAAAAGGAGGCCACGCATCAATTTTTCAATGACGTGCCCTCTTTTTACGATTTTAAAGGGAAGTACAAGTTTTGGCACCTTCGGTCATTGTCTAGCTCCACCGCCTACTCGCATGGGAACTGAAAAAGTGGTGCTTTTCCACTTTTACAGTCCCTAAGCAATGAGCGTAGCCATTGCCATACAAATAAAAGGAACTGAAAAAGTGGTTTTAAACTTTTTCAGTTGTTCTTAATCGCTGCGGGGGCACTCCGGAAGTGACAACTGAAGTCAAAGAGCGAACTTCTAGTTGTCATTCCTGCACTGCCCTAAGCTCGTGTTCTTAGGCGCTTGTGCTTTTCTTATTTTCCTTTGTTTTATCAATGAAATTCCATATTATCCACAAATGTTTGAACTGTGTAAGGGAAACGGCCTTCCATCATTTCGATTGTGTATTCTGCTTCTACCAAGTAGATAGCGCCATTTGCTTCCACCAATGCATAATACCGGAATAAGTCATTATAGCCGTCTCTCTCTGATAGCCAAACTCCTTGTACATCAGCTTTTTGTGACAATTTTTCACCCACATCGTGACGCTTGAACCCATCGGCATCATATCGTGTAGCAACGGAATTCTCCCACGCAGCTAAAGAACTATCATCTAACTCATTTGCCTTTAAAATCGTGAAGTGAAATAATTCCGAGTGTGTATATTTTACCCCATCCCCCTCACCGGAAGATACTTCTGATACTTCTACACCAGGTTCAAGATAAGTGGAAAAACCTAAACCTTCGTTTACATAAAGGTTATACGTCACTACTTCTTCCTGTCCTTCTAATGAATACGTATTAGTTAATGTTTGTTGACGGTCACTAACAGCATATTCTACTGGTTCGTTTGGATCTGTAACTTCCCCATTCTCACTTTCCAAAGTCTCGTCTCCATCTGAACCAGCGATTTCCATCTCTCCATTATCCCCAGTTGTTAAAGGGTTATCTCCAGAACCTTGCCCCATTTCGGTTCCGCTAAGGATCGACCCTAAAAGAATGCCTCCTATCACAAATATTCCAATAGTGGCAGCGAGCATGGGCCAATAGCGTACCATAGAGTTGTTACGTTTGGATTGTTGAACGGATTGAAATATTTCTTTGGATGAGGTTACTGGTTGAACTTGATTATACTTTTGTTTTAACTCATCCATGCCCTTTTCAAAGCGCTCTTGGCTCATATTCATAGCCTCCTTCTTCTAATTTTTTTCTCAATATCTCTTTTCCTCTCTTTAACCGTGTTTTCACCGTAGGTTCTCTCATCCCCATGATCGCTGCAATATCCTTAATTGATGCATCATGAAAGTAAAAAAGAACGATTGGAATTCGGTATTTCTCATCCATATGATTGATTACGTTATGAAGGATTCTTCCATCATCCGATAAATCAAGATTTTCTTCATAAGATAAAACTGGTCTTTCTTGAATCGTTTTTTCCACCTTTCGCTTTTCCCGTTTTTGCTTGCGGAAAAAGTCTTTAGCCACATTTAAAGTAACACTGTATAACCAGGTAGAAAATTTCCCTCGTGAATATTTATCGAGAAACCGATAGACTTTTATAAAAACCTCTTGAGTAACGTCTGGAAGGTCCTCTTCACGGACACCTATTTGTCTTGCAAAGCGTTCTACTGTTACGTGATATAATTGTATAATTTCTTGAAATGCTTCATCATTACCGTCCAATGCCTCCAGGATCAACGCACGGTCATTAAACTCAGACATGCTACTTGCCCCCTTTCACCTATGTAACTCTACTTTGTTAAAAAAAGTTTCATCTTTGATAGATTTTTTTTGTCTACTGTGAAAATGCACTATCTTTGTTGAGAGTAACTTGTTCGTTTTGACAAACTCGTTGTCAGCTTTTCATTCGTTTCCGTGTTGCTCGCTTGCCACGGACGATCAACGAGCCTCCTCGGCTTTCTGTGGTGATTCGAGATGAATTGACGCCTGCGGGGTCTCGTTCTGCTCGTTCTTCCGTAGGCGTCTCGCACACTTCCACTCATTCCTCAAAGTCTTGTTATAAAAAGATATGACTTTTTTTCATTCTCCAAGGTGAGAATTCCAACTTTTCATGGAAGTCTACTGTGAAAATGCACTATCTTTGTTGAGAGTAACTTGTTCGTTTTGCCAAACTCGTTGTCAGCTTTTCATTCGTTTCCGTGTTGCTCGCTTGCCACGGACGATCAACGAGCCTCCTCGGCTTTCTGTGGTGATTCGAGATGAATTGACGCCTGCGGGGTCTCGTTCTGCTCGTTCTTCCGTAGGCGTCTCGCACACTTTCACTCATTCCTCAAAGTCTTGTTATAAAAAGATATGACTTTTTTTTCATTCTCCAAGGTGAGAATTCCAACTTTTCATGGAAGTCTACTGTGAAAATGCACTATCTTTGTTGAGAGTAACTAGTTCGTTTTGACAAACTCGTTGTCAGCTTTTCATTCGTTTCCGTGTTGCTCCTTTGTATATCTAAATTCAACTTACCAGAAACCAAATTTTTCAAAAAAACAGTTGACTAAATCTTGGAAATAGTGCTACGATTCATGTAGTATAAAATCAAGATAATTAAACTATTTCGAAAGGAGGAGAACACGATGATCAAATTACGTAAATTAGCTCTGGTAGTTATGAATACTAACCAACTTCATAGGAATCATGCCGTGACTCCACCTAAGAAAGACGTTTATTTTTAAAGAACGTTTCACTTCTTTTGTTCTTTTTAGGTGTATGTTACGCATGGAAAGCGTGACGTGCGCCTTTTTATATTGTATCTAATATTCTCAAAGAAGAAACAAGGAATAGATGTTTGCTTCTTGATGGAAATATTTTACACTATCACACACAGGCCATGCGTCTGTGTGTTTTTTTGTTTTTCCTGAAAGATAAGAATGTATAAGTTTTGGTACCTTCAGGATGTCACAGGTTGTGACATGCCCGATGGACGGAGGACTTCTTTGAAATACAAAATACGAGTAGAGGAAGACACATAGGCGCTTGCGCTTTTCTAAAAAGGTAAGAAAGTATAAGTTTTTGCACCTTCGGGCAAGTTGTCTAGCTCCACCGCCTACTCGCTACGGGGCACTTCGGAAGTGACAACCGAAGTCAAAAGTCGGACTTCTGTTGTCATTCCTGCACTGCCCTACGCTCGTGTTCATAGGCGCTTGCGCTTTTCTTAAGACGGTGACCTCGGTTGAACAAACCGTTCACATAAAAAAAATTTGGAGGAATTTACATGATAATACTTATTTGGATCAAAAAACGAAGAAAAACAGAAGAGGAATCTTCAGGTGGTGGTTAGTTGACGGGAGATGAGTGGTCAACTTAATTGAATAGGAGATGTGTTATATGTTTTCAGTAATAGGTAAATTAACATGGTTTTTTAAAGAACACTGGAAAAGATATACGCTCGCTATCGTATTATTAATTATAGTGAGTTTCTTAGAAGTCCTTCCACCCCGGTTATTGGGGATGGTAATTGATGAAATCCATCAAGGAATGTTAACGAGAGAGCGACTTCAGTTATTTATATTATTTTTTCTGTGTTTAATGGTAGTGGTGTATTTCATAACGTATGTGTGGATGCGCCAATTATTTGGGGGAGCGTTTATTATCGAACGGACACTCCGATCAAAATACATGAGTCATTTAATGAAAATGACTCCGACTTTTTATGAGAAAAATAAAACTGGAGATTTGATGGCCAAGGCAACAAATGATTTAAAAGCCATTTCGCTTACGACTGGTTTTGGTGTTCTTACGTTAGTGGATTCAACCATTTTTTTAATCGTCATTCTTTTTATGATGTCTTTGACCGTTAGCTTGAAGTTGACGATAGCAGCATTTTTACCCCTTCCGATCATGGCTTGGCTTATAAAACGTTACGGGAAAATCATTCATGAAAGGTTTATGAAAGCACAGACTGCTTTTGGAGATATGAATGACCAAGTGCTGGAATCCATTGCAGGTGTCCGAGTTATTCGGGCATTTACAAAGGAAAAAGATGACCAGAACCGGTTTGGGCGTTTAACGGATGATGTCTTAAAAAAAAATATTGCCGTGGCAAAAATCGATGCCTTGTTTGAACCGACGATTAAAATCCTCGTTGGAATCAGTTATATGATTGGTCTTGGATACGGCACGTATCTTGTTTTCCGTAATGAAATTACCCTTGGTATGCTTGTCTCTTTCAACATTTATCTGGGGATGCTCATTTGGCCAATGTTTGCTTTCGGAGAATTAATGAATGTCATGCAGAGAGGGAGTGCCTCCTTAGACCGACTCAATAAAACTTTTTCCTATAATCCAGATGTGGTCAACGAGGATAGAGCAAAGTGGATTAACAGACCGGGGACGATTGAATATAGAAACCTTTCCTTTCAATATCCAAGTTCCTCTGGATTGGTTCTAAAGAATATATCTGTTTCCATTCCAACGGGAGCGACGATTGGAGTAGTTGGGAAGACAGGGAGCGGGAAAACGACGTTCTTCAAACAGCTTATTCGTGAATATCCAATCGAAGAAAACAAGGTGTTTATATCTGGAGAACCTATTGAGGAAATTGATTTATCCTGTATAAAAAGCTGGATTGGTTATGTACCACAAGATCAATTCCTGTTTTCCAAAACAATTCGCGAAAATATTTTGTTCGGACGTCCAGGTGCAAGTGATTATGATTTCTATCGTGTAATGGACTTAGCTTCTATTACGGCAGATATGGAAACATTCGCACATGGAACCGAGACACTCGTTGGTGAAAAGGGAGTATCCCTTTCTGGTGGACAAAAGCAGCGGATCTCAATAGCACGTGCGTTAATAAAAAAACCTGAAATTCTGTTGTTGGATGATGCGTTATCCGCGGTGGATGCGAAAACAGAGGCAACGATCGTCAAAAACATTCGAAACGAAAGGGTTGGAAAAACAACGTTTATTACTGCCCATCGAATGTCTGCCGTACGACATGCGGATATGATCATCGTGCTGGAGAATGGTGAACTGATTGAGAGAGGTACTCATGAGGAGTTAATGGCATCCAAAGGCTGGTACTCTGAGCAGTATACAAAACAACAAATGGAAGAAAAACTTCCGGCTACAAAGGCAGGTGTATAGCATGAAAGATGTAGGTAAACGATTGTTCCGCTATGCACTTCGATTTAAACGAACCATTCTGATTGCTTTAGCATTGTTAACCATTGCCGTGGCGGCAGAACTAACTGGGCCTTTTATTGCAAAAACAATGATAGATAATCATATTCTCGGAATTGAGCGGGAATGGGTTGAAACAACTGATGGGGGAGAAGCGAGTTATAATGGGAGAGATTTCACCAGAATCGACCGCTTTGATGGAGATCCCACAGGGAAAAATCAAGTGCAAATTTTACAAATAGGTCTAACCTATTATTTTGTCGATGGTCTTGTCCAGTTTGACGGACAGCGTAAGGTAGAAAACGGGGAACTTTATATACAGCGTGGTGAGGAATCAGCCATTTATCCAGTTACTCCCTTAACAGCCAGTGAAGTATTTCCGTTTTTCCAACCTGAAATTCGATATATTGCCATGTTAATGGGAGGATATTTTCTGCTCATCATCATTGCGGCAATATTACACTATTACCAAAGTTTATTACTCCAAACTTCTGCCAATCAGATTATTAAGCAGATGAGGGGAGATGTTTTTGGGAAAATACACCAGCTTCCCATTAACTATTTCGATCATCTCCCGGCTGGAAAAATTGTCTCGAGAATTACTAACGACACGGAGGCTATTCGGGAACTTTATGTCAAGGTGTTAGCGACGTTTTTTACAAGCATCATTTATATGACAGGGATTTTTATCGCCTTATTTTTATTGGATTCCACACTTGCGGCATTCACCCTGCTGCTAGTTCCAATCTTAGTAATATGGATGATTCTTTATCGGAAATTTGCTGGGAGATATAATCGTGTTATCAGGGAACGACTTAGTGACATAAACGGGAAAATCAATGAAAACATTCAAGGGATGTCCTTAGTGCAGGCGTTCGGACGGGAAAAGGAAGTAAAAGAGGAATTTGAACATTTAAATAAGGAACATTTCAAATTTAATAACAAATTGTTAAATTTGAATGCCTCCACTTCTTTTAATCTCGTAAACTTTATCCGTAACCTTACATTCGTAGGAATGATCTGGTATTTTGGCGGTGGTTCATTAGGGATTGGTTCCATTGTAACCATGGGGGTTTTATATGCCTTTGTGGATTACATCAACCGGTTGTTTGAACCGGTTCAAGGAATTGTGAATCAACTTGCCCAATTAGAAGAAGCCCGGATTGCAGGGGAGAGGGTTTTTAAACTGATGGATGAACCGGGAACGGCTTTATCAGAAGAACGGGTGAAACGTTTTCGGGGAGATGTTGTTTTTGATAATGTTTCCTTTGCTTATGAAAAAGATGATTATGTGTTAAAAAATATTTCATTCTCAGCTGAAATGGGAGAAACAGTCGCCTTTGTTGGACACACAGGATCTGGAAAAAGCTCGATGATGAATATATTATTCCGGTTTTATGATCACCAAAAAGGTCGAATAACGGTAGATGGGATCGACATACATTCTATCTCACCACAAGCTTTACGGGAGCATATGGCCATCGTTTTGCAGGACCCATTTTTATTTACAGGGACGATCGCCACGAATGTTAGTATGAATGATCCCTCCATTTCAAAAGAATCCATCATGGATGCCTTGGAGAAAGTGGGGGCAGGGGATATGATTCGTTCCTTGCCAAATGGGGTAGACGAAGAAGTAAAGGAAAAGGGGAGTACATTATCTGCAGGTCAGCGCCAACTCATTTCCTTTGCAAGAGCTTTAGTTTTCGATCCTCCAATATTAATCCTTGATGAGGCGACTGCCAATATCGATACGGATACGGAAGAAGTTATCCAAAAGGCACTTGATGTGGTTAAAGAAGGACGCACCACTTTTGTCATTGCCCACCGACTGTCTACTATTCGGCAAGCAAATCAAATTCTTGTCCTTGATCGAGGCCAAATTGTCGAGCATGGCGATCACAGTGCGTTGATGGAACTGAGAGGAAGATACTATCATATGTATCAACTTCAGGCAGGCGCAAAGGGCGGAAAAGCTTCGGCAAGTTAATGGATGTTGATCATTCCTATACTTTTATCCTATAATAGTAAAATAAACAGGATGGAGGTAAATTATGGCAAAGGATAGTTCATTTGACATTGTTTCACAAGTAGATATGTCTGAAGTGACTAATGCAGTGACAATGGCTACAAAAGAAATTACAAATCGCTATGATTTTAAAGGTAGTAAGAGCAACATCAGTCTTGATAATGAAGAGCTAGTTCTAGTTTCCGACGACGAGTACAAATTAGAGCAGTTAAAAGACGTTCTTCTCACCAAGTTAATTAAAAGGGATGTTTCTGTAAAAAGTTTAGATTATGGAAAAATTGAACCTGCATCTGGAGGGACAGTCAGGCAACGAGCTAAATTGATTCAAGGGATCGATAAGGAACAGGCAAAAAAGATTAATACGATCATTAAAAATAGTGGACTGAAGGTGAAAACTCAAATTCAAGATGACCAAATTCGTGTGACTGGAAAAAATCGTGACGATCTTCAAGCAGTAATTGCTGCCATCAGAGGGGCCGATTTATCCATTGATGTTCAGTTCATCAACTATCGGTAACTTAATATAATCAAGAGCTTTGGACAGGTGTTTACCTTTGAACTACTACCTGTACCAAGGCTCTTTTTAAAAGATAAAATAATATTAGTTTTATTGGCATCTTCGGGCATTGTCTAGCTCCAGCGAGTGGTTCGAAAGATGCGTCTCCGAGACACATAGTCGATTAGACTTTTAAGGTTGTTTGAAGACCATTGTTTCATCATTTGTTCACCAATAGTGGTATGATTTTTGTTAAAATAGTAAAGTAACATTGATTATACTGACTAGGAGAAAAAAAATGTACCAATATATAGATCAAATCAGTAACTTTTTACGAGAACCATTTATGAATGCAGCAAGTAGTGTAGAGTCGATTCCTATCTTGTTTGCTTTATTACTGGGAGTGGTCGGGGCGCTCGCGCCATGCCAATTCTCAAGTAATGTCAGTGCAATTACCCTTTATGGAACTAACTCCTTAAATAAAGGAATCTCATGGTCCGATACGATTTTTTTTATTTTAGGGAAAGTAATGGCATTTTCTGGGCTGGGATTGATTGTCTTTCTGTTGGGGCAAGAATTTCAGCAGCAGCTACCGATCTTTTTTGAGTATTT
The DNA here is from genome assembly GCF_019042215.1 of Evansella tamaricis. Classification (GTDB taxonomy): domain Bacteria; phylum Bacillota; class Bacilli; order Bacillales; family Salisediminibacteriaceae; genus Evansella; species Evansella tamaricis. Next base: position 14,836 of record NZ_JAHQCS010000185.1, read on the forward strand.
TCGAAAACTGCTAGGTCCCATTTTAATCATCATTGGAATATATATGCTGGGATTTTTTACAATGAGGTGGACGATAAGATTATGGAAGAAATCTGAAGATAAACAACAGCAAGGAAAATGGGGAGCGTTTATGCTCGGGTTTAGCTTTTCTTTAGGATTCTGTCCCACCATGTTTCTCTTGTTTTTCATTCTGCTCATGCCTATGACGTTATCAACCGCTTATGGAGCAGTACTTCCCAGTTTGTTTGCCATAGGGACTGCTATTCCATTTCTACTCACTATCGTGATCATTTGGTATTTGGGATTAGGTGGGAAGATGATGAAAAAAGGAAGAAAACTAGGCTTAACTATTCAAAAGATTGCTGGAAGTTTAATGATAATCATTGGTATTCTTGATATTATGACATTTTGGTGAGTATGAAATATAAAACACATGGGACTTTGATTCTTTGACCATCCCATGTGTTTTTAAAAAAAAAGTATAAGTTTTTGCACCTTCGGGCAAGTTGTCTAGCTCCAGCGCCTACGGGCTCGGATCACTTCAGGCAGGCTACTACCTGAGTTGCATCCCTGTTGCCTTGCGACGAGTAATCGCAGGAGCACAAGGAAGCCAAAAAGCGGCTTCTGTCAAAGTCCTTCCAGTGACTTTCGCCCGTGACCAAGGTGCTTGCGATTTTCTTGATAAGTATGGCATCTTCGTGCAAGGTGTCTAGAACATTGCCAATTGGCCCTATTTTTGAAAAATAGAGAATTCCTTACGGGAGAGGTCCATGAAACTGATTATCACCAGAAGGAGCGCTGCTAAAGAAAATAGGACACCTAACATTATATTTCCAATGACGTAAAAATAGGATTCTCCCCACTCCGCATAATTTCGGGCAGCGTAAAAAGCGTCAACACAAATACGGGCCGCAACAAGATAAGTTATACAATTAATTCCAAAGTGAAAGACCCGTTCCAAAGGTTTAATTTCTTTTAATAATAACCCTTCCGATTTCCCTTTTTTCTTCCGTTTTCCCTCGTAGGTGGAATATAATGTAAATAAAAGACATTGAATGATTAATAGAGATAAAAAGCTTGTATTAGCAAGACTATCCATCTTGGAAAAAAGGAAAAAATAAATGGCCACAAACGCCATGACATTACATAATCCAAAGAGCAAGTGGTTGCTTCGCAAATACATATATGTTTGTTGTTTTTCTGCTATGATGAGACTTTCCACATCTAGGGTATCGATGGATTTTCCTTCTAACATTTTTTCCAGTACTTGTTTTACTCCGTAGGCTTGTTTTAATTTAGATTCATTCTCATTCAACTTCTTCAATATTATCGCTTCATGATTTTCATCAGAAAAAATCCGTTTTATTTCTTCTACCGAAAATTCTAACAATCTTAACCGTTTTATTTGAAGTAATTTTTCAACGGTTGTTTCACTATATTCTTTATAGCGGTTTTCTTTTCTTTCCGTCAAAATTAAACCACAATCTTCATAATATCGGATAGCTTTTTTCGTTAAGCCTGTTTGTCTTTCTACATCTTTTATTTGCATAAAAATCTCCTCCCTGACCTTTTTTTACCACATTCCCTCAGGGAACGGTCAAGGAATCATAAGATTTAATTTCAAAAATTGTTCATTTTCCTGTCATTTGACTTTCTCTTCTTGAATTAAGATACCTGCTTCACTCAATGCTGCAATTGCATCATTTAAATCATCTTCCGATTTTCCTTCCAAGGTATGAAGGTGAACACCATTGGTCAGTTCGAGAAGGTATGGTGCCCTTGTATCCTTTATCTTTTTTAAGAATTGATAGACTTCCTTTCGATTACTAACCATGACAGGAGATGAAATATCACCGTAAACGGGATGTTTCACTTTTACATCCTTAACGGTTATGCCATGATCCACTAGCAAAAGGAGTTCTTCTTCGGTTCTTTCAGAGTTGTGACAACAAGTTACAACTCGTGTATAAGGTTGTATAGTGAGTTTGTCCTTTGAGAGAACGTACCCTTGGCTGGTGGCCAAAATGGGATAGTTTCGTGCTTTTAATAACGAGATATCCTGAACAATGACCTGTCTACTCACATTTAATGTTTCAGATAAAACAGCCCCAGTGAGTGGAGATGGTGTCTGTTCAAGCAAGTTCATAATCTTTTCACGACGCTCTTCCCCAAGCCATTTTCGTCTATCAGTCATTTCCCTATCTCCCTTTCCCCATTACACTATTTTTTATCCTGTCTGCAATGGTAGTTATCTCTTGTTTTGTTGTTTGTAGTCCTATGGATATCCGGAAAAAACGTTTGGCTTCCTGAGCAGATTTGTTTAAAGCTTTCATAGCTATAGAAGGATCTTGCTTCCCTGTCTGACAGGCGCTTCCGGTAGAGATACAGATTCCAAATCTGTCTAAGGTCAACAACATATACTGCCCTTCAAACCCTTTAATTCCCATTCCAATAATATGGGGTAACTGTTGATTCTTGCTCCCTTCTACCTTAATCAGATGCTGTATTTCTTTCATTTCCTCGAAAAAAAAGTTGCGCAGTTCCCATATATAGTTTAACGAATTTTCTTGATTTTTAACAGCATCAGAAGCAGCCGTTGTGAAAGCAGCAATCCCTGGAGTATTGACGGTTCCCGGCCGAAAACCATGTTCATGTGTTGTCAACAGATCTACCGGCTCCCAAGGAGTATCCCTTGATAAATAGACTGCTCCTATCCCTTTTGGCCCATAGATTTTATGACTGGAAATGGAGATGGCGTCTATGGGAAATTGATCCACATGAATTGGTAATTTACCAAATGACTGAACGCAGTCACTATGAAATAATACACCGTGTTTTTTTAGTAGATTTCCAATATCATTTATTGGCTGAATCACACCGATTTCAGAGTTAACATGCTGGATGGATGCCAGGATGGTATCTGGACGAAGGGTTCTCTCTATTTGTTCGAGAGGAATCAATCCATTTGAATCAACCTCTAAATAAGAAACGTCTACTCCCTTTTTTTCTAACGCTAAAAAAAATGTTTGTACAGAGGGATGTTCCAATACGGAAGTTATTACGTGATTTCCCTTATGCTTGTTTGCAGCGTATAAGGACTGTAACGTACGAATATTACCTTCTGTTCCACCGCTTGTAAAAAAGATTTCACTTGGTTTTGCATGAATCAGTTTACTAATCTCACGGCGGCAAGTTTCCAGTAACTGCTTAGCCTTTTCCCCATGCTCATGCAAACTGCTTGGATTGGCGAAATATTCGGTGGCTGCTTTTACGTATACATCCAGTGCTGCTGCTGACATAGGTGTAGTGGCAGCATTATCTAAATAGATCATTTTATCCCTCTTTATTTGATTCAACAGGTCAATGTGTATTGCCCCTTGTAATCTTTTTTTTATAAAATCTCTTGTCATTAGTTTAAAATTATGTAAATATAGATGTCAAGACACTTGTAAACATTACTCTGTAAAGATAGATTCGTATAAGCCTAAAAGAAGGTGTAAAACATGAGAGATGTTATCATCGTTGGGGCAGGAATGGCAGCTCTTATTTCTGCCTTAACCATTGCCAAGGAAAAGAATGTGAAATTATTTACAAAGAATTTCCGCTCAAACGGTAATTCTTGGCGTGCGCAAGGGGGCATTGCAGTTGCCATTCATGAGTCAGATACACCTACAGAACATTTGCAAGATACTCTTTCAGCTGGTTGTTATCACAATGATCCTAGAATGGTTTCTATCCTCGTATCGGAAGGAATATCTCGAGTAAGGAGATGGATGGAGGAAGGGATGACCTTTGATTCTGGGAAAAACGGAGAATTAGACTTTGGAATGGAAGGTGCCCATGGAAAACGAAGGGTCCTTCATGCAGGAGGGGATCAAACAGGATTTCATTGGATGACTTTTTTACATGAGCAAATACTTGCACATTCCAATATTGAAATTGTGGAAGATGAATATGTAATTGATTTAATCATGAATTATGGTAAATGCGATGGGATTTTTACAAAATCAAAGGATGGATCCACGAAAGAACACTATTCTTTGAATACCATTTTAGCAACTGGAGGTTGTGGTGGCCTGTTCGAAGCGACGTCAAATGATCCGTCTATTATAGGAGATGGGATTGCTATGGCTTATCGGGCAGGAGCAAGAGTAGCTGACCTGGAGTTTTTGCAATTTCATCCAACGTTAATTGTATATAAAGGACGTGTCATTGGTCTGGCATCGGAAGCACTCCGTGGAGAAGGGGCTATTTTAGTTTCTTCTGATGGGAGAGCGATCATGGAGGGAATTGATTCAAGAAAAGAATTAGCACCAAGGGATGTGGTTGCCCGTGTAATTGAGCGGGAAACAAATGCTGGTAACCAAGTCTTTTTAGATATCTCATCCATTCAAAACTTTGAAACTCGTTTTCCTGCCATATATAAGATGTGTATAGAAGGTGGTATTCCGATTCTTCATGGAAGAATCCCCGTTTCCATTGGAGCCCATTTCCTTATGGGAGGTGTAGTAACAGATTCCAATGGGAAAACATCAGTTCCAGGACTTTATGCAGTTGGTGAAGTAGCGAGAACGGGAGTACATGGAGCAAATCGCTTGGCCAGTAATTCTCTTCTAGAAGCACTTGTATTTGGAGAACGGACAGGGGAATTTATAAGAGATACATTCTCCGATCGAAAAACTTTGAACGAATTTACACGTCCTTTTGTGAAGGTCTATTCCTCTGAAGAACCAAACCTTCCTCCACGTGATGAGATTCAAAAGAGGGTGACACTTGCCTTGGGGGTAGAACGGGAACAGAAGACACTTGAAAGATTCATAGATTGGTTAAATGAATGGGATGTTTCCGTTCTTATACAAAGGGAGCGGTACTCCTGGAGCAGAGAAGGGATTGAGTGCTCTAATATGTTGATTACTTCGTGGTTGATGGCAACAGCAGCACTAGAAAGGGAAGAAAGCCGCGGAGCTCATTATAGAACCGATTATCCAAATAAGAACAGTATTTTTTCTTGTGGAAAGCAAATCATGAGACAACTAAAAACAAGACAGATGACAGGGAGAGAACTTGGTCATGAACAAACTATTACTTAGAGAGATGCTCCTTCGTTTTTATCAGGAAGATTTGGGATTTGGAGACTTAACATCGGAATGGATCTTTTCCAAGGAACAAACGAAAGCCATTTTTCTGGCAAAAAGTGAAGGAATATTTGCTGGGGAAGAAGTAATTAGAGAAGGCTACAACGTATTGCAGGAGGATATTCATTTGACACTTCTGAAACGAGATGGGGATGTTTTAAAGCATGGTGATGTGATCGCCGAAGTAACAGGCCCTGCAGTAGCCATCCTATCATCAGAGCGGGTAATTCTCAATCTGATCCAGCGTATGAGTGGAATAGCCACATTGACCGCGAGAGCAGTGGAAAGTCTTGGGGAGTCAGAAACGAGAATATGCGATACGAGAAAAACCACGCCTGGTTTAAGAATGCTGGAAAAACATGCAGTAACTTGTGGTGGAGGATACAATCATCGCTTTCGACTGGATGATGGCGTCATGATTAAGGATAATCACATTGCTCAGTGTGGTTCTATTACCAATGCTGTTGGCAAAATCCGAGAAAAAGCAGGTCATATGATCAAGGTGGAAGTGGAAGCGGAATCGCTGGAAGACGTGAAGGAAGCTGTTCAAGCGGGCGCAGATGTGATCATGTTTGATAATTCCACAGTGGAAGAGGCAATCGAATGGCAAAAAGAAGTCCCTCCATCGATCATAACAGAAGTCTCTGGTGGTATTACCATCGAGAAATTAAATCTGTATGGAAAAATCGGTGTGGACTTCATATCCATAGGCGCATTGACCCATTCTGCAACATCGCTGGATATTAGTCTCGATATTCAACATGGGGAGGTAAATGATGTTAGGAACAGATCTTTTTAAAGGATTACAGGAAACCATTCCAGAGGAATATAAGCAAAAGTCAGAGGATGAACTGAGAAAACGGGCTCTTGAAATTAAAAGAGAGCTTGGAAATCGACTGTTTATTCCAGGCCATCACTACCAAAAAAATGAAGTGATCGAGTTTGCGGACACCACAGGAGATTCTTTACAATTAGCACAAGTTTCAGCAGAAAATCAAGAGGCGGAATACATCGTTTTTTGTGGAGTGCATTTTATGGCTGAAACGGCAGATATACTAACAGATAAGCATCAGACCGTATTACTTCCTGATATGAGGGCTGGCTGTTCCATGGCAGATATGGCAAATATGGAGCAAACGGAACGGGCCTGGCATAAACTGCAGAATACGTTCGGTGATGCGATTATCCCTTTAACATATGTGAATTCAACGGCAGAGATAAAAGCGTTCGTTGGAAAACATGGTGGCGCAACTGTCACCTCATCTAACGCCCATAAAATGGTGGAGTGGGCGTTTCGTAAGAAAAAGAGGATTCTATTTTTGCCTGATCAGCATTTAGGGAGAAATACGGCTTTTGATTTAGGAGTTCCATTATCGGAAATGATCGTCTGGAATCCCAAATTAGATGTGTTTGAAGGGGAAGTAGGAAAAATTGATGAAGTGAAGATGATTCTTTGGAAAGGGCACTGTTCGGTGCATGAAAATTTCCGGTTAGAACATGTTCATGCATTAAGGAATACGGAGCCTGACCGGCGCATTCTTGTTCATCCGGAATGTACCCATGAAGTAGTGAACGCATCTGATTATAACGGTTCCACAAAGTATATTATCCAAAAGATAAAAGAAGCACCTCCTGGTACGAAATGGGCCGTTGGGACGGAAATGAATCTCGTTAACCGTCTGATTCAACAGCATCAAGACAAGGATATTATTTCTTTAAACCCTGAGATGTGTCCATGTCTTACCATGAACAGAATTGATCTACCACACTTTGTCTGGTCACTGGACCGAATTATCCAAGGATCCCCCGTTAATGAAATTAAAGTAGATTCAGAGATTGCAAGTCTTGCCAAAAAAGCAATAGATCGGATGTTTCAATTCGTATAGAGTATAAAAAAAATAATTTGCACCCCCTTGGACTCAAAGAGATGAAGGGGGTGTTCATCGTTTCACGTAGTTTTAATATTACAAATATATTGTCAATTCAGAATTTAACCCCTATAATTAAGGTAATTGTTGGGGAATTCTGAGCGAATGCTCAGTCAGTTTATCCCCTTTTTCTAAAGGACAAAATGTAAGCCTTTACATTTTATGAGAGGGTGGGTTGAATGAATTTTACATTTTCAAAAGAACAACTGATGATTCGTGACATGGTTCGAGATTTTGCCGAAAAGGAAATTGCCCCAATAGCAGAGGAAGTTGATCGCACAGAACGTTTTCCTGTGGAAACGTTCAGAAAAATGGGGGAACTGGGGTTACTTGGAATACCGTTCTCTGAAGAATATGGTGGATCAGGGGGGGATACCATTTCTTATATTTTAGCAGTAGAAGAAATCGGGAAAGCCTGTGGCAGTACGGGACTGAGTTATGCAGCAGCTGTATCTCTTGGAGCATCTCCCCTTTATTATTTTGGAACGAAAGAACAAAAAGAGGATCATCTAATTCCCTTAGCAAAGGGGGAAAGCCTCGGTGCTTTTGGACTGACCGAACCTAATGCTGGATCTGATGCAGGTGGAACAAGAACGAAAGCTGTCCTTGAAGGAAACCACTATATTATAAATGGTGAAAAATGTTGGATAACAAATGCTAGTTTTGCAAGGACGATAATTGTTACGGCTGTAAATGGAGTAGATGACAGAGGAAAAAAGAAGATTTCAGCCTTTATCGTTCCTACCGACACAAAAGGATTAACGATTCGAAGTGAATACGAAAAAATGGGTGTTAGGGGATCGAATACTACGGAAATTGTTTTAGAAGATGTGAAAGTGCCGAAGGAAAATATACTGGGAGATCCAGACAAGGGATTTCATCAGTTCCTTTATACCTTAGATGGTGGGAGAATATCCATTGCTGCACTCGCAGTTGGGGTAGGGAGAGCAGCCTATGAAGCAGCGCTGGCATATAGTAAAGAACGGAAACAATTTGGGAAATATATTGGCAGTTTCCAGGCGATTCAGTTTAAATTAGCAGATATGGCGATGGAATTAGAGTTAGCTCAAAACATGGTATATAAAGCTGCTTGGCTGAAGGATGCAGGAAAGCCATTTAAAAAGGAAGCAGCTTTTGCCAAATTGTTTGCATCTGAAGCAGCCATGCGTGCATGCAATCAGGCAATCCAAATTCATGGTGGTTACGGCTATATGCGTGAATATCATGTAGAGAGGTACTTAAGAGATGCAAAACTATTAGAAATTGGAGAAGGCACTTCAGAAATACAGCGGATGGTTATTGCAAGAGAAATAGGATGTCCAAGGTGAGGGGGATAATCGATTGATTAAAAAGATATTAATTGCTAACCGCGGTGAAATTGCCGTTAGAATTATAAAAACATGTAAGCAAATGAACATTAAAACGGTGGCAGTATATTCTGAAGCAGATAAGGACAGTCTTCATGTTCAGTTAGCCGATGAGGCACATTTCCTCGGTGGTTCTAGAGTAACGGAAAGTTACCTGAATGGGGAAAAGATACTTGATGCAGCAAATGCTGGAAATGTGGATGCCATTCACCCAGGATATGGATTATTATCAGAAAATGCAGATTTTGCAGAGAAAGTCAGGCAGGAAGGTTATCTCTTTATTGGTCCCTCCACCTCGGTTATCCAGAAGATGGGGAATAAAATTGCTGCCAGAAAGGCAATGGAAGATGCCGGAGTATCTGTTATCCCAGGCATCACTTTAAGTGATACGGAGGAATCCACTGTAAAAAAAGCAGCAAGGGTCTTAGGTTATCCAGTAATGGTGAAGGCTGCAGCAGGTGGCGGCGGAATTGGGATGCAGAAGGTAGAGGATGAAGGGGATCTAATGAAGGTCGTTTCAAGTGTTGTGAAAAAATCAGAAACATTTTTTGGCTCAGGGGAAATATACGTTGAAAAATTCATTGAAAGCCCGAGGCATATCGAGGCACAAATTGCCGCAGATCGGGTAGGAAACGTTGTTTGCCTCGGGGAGAGGGATTGTTCTGTGCAACGGAGGAATCAAAAAATATTGGAAGAGGCCCCTTCAATTTTTCTCAGTGATAACGGAAGAAAAAAGTTGTTCGAGGCAGCAGTACATGCTGGAAAAACGATTGAGTATACAAATGTGGGAACGGTAGAGTTCCTTGTGGACGGAGAGGAACAGATCTATTTTCTAGAAATGAATACAAGACTGCAGGTAGAACATCCTGTAACGGAAGAAACCACTGGAATAGATCTGGTGCAATGGCAGATTGATTTAGCTAATGGAAAAGATATACCATCTCTGGAACGAAATAATAATCAGTCAAACCATGCGATGGAAGCAAGAATTTATGCTGAAGATCCCACTACCTTTTTCCCATCTCCAGGAAAATTAATAGAATGGGAATTTCCAGAGATGGAAGGTATACGATATGACTTTGGTGTAGAAAAGGGTGCAACTGTTACTCCGTTTTATGATCCAATGATCGGAAAAGTTATTGCATATGGATCCTCCAGGAAAGCAGTGATGGATAAATTACTCATGTGCCTTGAGATGGCAAACGTTGAGGGGATTAAAACCAATATACCAATGCTAATTAATACTTTAAAACACCCTACGTTTCAAAATGGTGAAGCAACAACTGACTTTGTTAAAAACCTTATCTAAAGTAGGAGGGAAATAGAATGAAAGAGATCAAAACAAATATGGCAGGAAATGTATGGAAAGTTCAGGTTGCACCTGGTGATAAGGTGGAACTGGGGCAAGAAGTAGTCATCTTAGAGTCTATGAAAATGGAAATACCGATTGCTGCAGAATCTGCTGGAACGGTAGAAGAAATTAAGGTGGAAGAGGGAAGTTTTGTAAATGAAGAGGACGTCCTGATCGTATTAAAAGGGTAAGGAGGTAGAGGAGGTATCTTCGTGAAATTACCAAGAAGTGTCCAAATTAAAGAAGTGGGGCCGAGGGATGGATTACAAAATGAAGAAAAAATGATTTCCACGGAAAAAAAAGTGGAATGGATTAATAAGTTAAGTAAAACGGGAATCGAGTATATAGAAGTTACTTCTTTTGTTCATCCGAAATGGATACCGGCATTGGCTGATGCGGTGGAAGTTGTACAAAGGATTGAGAGGAATCCGAATGTCACTTATGCAGCATTAGTACCGAATTTAAAAGGCTTGGAGAGGGCATTGGAAGGGAATATCGATGAAGTATCTATCTTTATGTCTGCATCGGAAACCCATAATCAAAAAAACATTAATAAATCTCTTGAAGGGACGTTTCCCATATTAAAGGACGTTGTGACAGAGGCCTTGTCTGCCGGGAAAAAGGTACGGGGATATGTATCAACAGTGTTTGGTTGCCCTTATGAGGGATCGGTACCGTTGGATCAAGTAAAGAAAGTCATCGATAAATTATTCCAAATGGGAGTTTATGAGATTTCTTTAGGGGACACAATTGGTGTAGCAAATCCTAGGCAGATGGATTATGTACTTACAGAGTTGATAGAAAACTATTCAAGTGAGAACTTTGCTCTACATCTTCATGATACAAGGGGGATGGCGTTAGCTAATACCATAATTGGACTAATGAAAGGAATTACTGTTTTTGATAGTGCTGCTGGAGGGTTAGGGGGTTGTCCCTATGCGAAAGGGGCAACTGGTAATGTAGCCAGTGAAGATTTAATTCATATGCTTCACGAAATGGGAATTGAAACCAATATTAACTTATCCACCTTTATGGACGCACTAAGAGTTTTGGAGGGGGAAATAGAGAAGAATTTTCCAAGCCATCAATTACAGATACGATCGTAAAGGGGTTGAAAAATATGAGGTGGATTGAAACTCATTTGGAAGGACATATTGCCCAATTAATATTAAAAAGAAAAGATGCTGCAAATGCTCTAAATCAAGAGATGCTTGACGAAATAATGGAAACATTTCACGGGTGGCAAAATGATTTGAATGTCCGTGCAATTGTCATCACTGGGGATGGGGAGAAGGTGTTCTCTGCTGGAGCAGATTTAAAAGAACGGAAAACGATGAATGAATCTGAAGTGAAGAAGGCAGTTGCTAAAATAGGTGAAATGGTGAACACCGTTGAAAGAATGCCGATCCCTGTCATTGCGGCAATTAACGGTGCTGCAATAGGTGGCGGGCTAGAGTTGGCCTTAGCATGTGACTTGAGAATTGCATCGGAAAACTCTAAATTCGCCCTCACTGAGACTGGTTTAGGGATTATTCCAGGTGCTGGAGGGACACAGCGATTACCAAGGACGATTGGAGTTCAGAGGGCGAAAGAAATGATTTTTACAGGTAAAAAGATTGAAGCATCGTTAGCGTATGATTGGGGATTAATTTTATCGGTTGTTCCCTCTCGAAGCTTGATGGTAGAAGCGATGGGACTGGCGGAGGCTATTAGTAAAAATGCTCCAATTGCCATTCGGCAGGCAAAAAAAGCTATAAACAATGGAATGGAAGTGGATCTCAATACAGGGTTAACCATTGAAAAAAAAGCGTATGAAATGACGATTCCAACGAAGGACCGCAAAGAAGGACTTCAGGCATTTAAAGAAAAACGAAACCCCGTATTCAAAGGGGAATAAGCAGGATAAAAAAAGAGGTGTCGTGATGGACAGGGAAAATCGATGGGAAGAAATAAAAGGGAAAATTGAATCTGGTGGTGCCGAGAAGTACCATGAGGCTAATGAAAAGAAAGGAAAACTGTTTGTAAGAGACCGTCTGGGACGTCTCTTTGATCATGGAGAATGGAAAGAAGACGGGAAATTTGCCAATTGTTATGCAGAAGGTTTACCTGCAGATGGAGTTGTTACCGCAATTGGAAAGGTGAATGGAAAGACGGTTTGTGTCATGGCAAATGATTCCACTGTAAAAGCTGGGTCATGGGGAGCCAAAACGGTTGAAAAAATAATCCGGATCCAAGAAACAGCAGAAAAACTGGAAGTTCCCCTATTGTATTTAGTAGATTCTGCAGGTGCAAGAATAACAGATCAGATTGAAATGTTCCCAGGTCGCAGAGGGGCAGGCCGAATTTTTTATAACCAGGTGAAACTATCAGGTAAAATTCCTCAAGTATGCCTTTTATTTGGACCGTCAGCTGCAGGAGGTGCGTATATTCCAGCATTTTGTGACGTAGTTATGATGGTAGATGGAAATGCATCCATGTATTTAGGTTCTCCGAGAATGGCAGAGATGGTCATTGGGGAAAAGGTATCACTAGAAGAGATGGGTGGAGCAACAATGCACTGTTCCATTTCAGGATGTGGGGATATTTTGGTTAAGAGTGAAGAAGAGGCTATTGAGAAGGCAAAAGCATACTTAAGTTATTTTCCATCCAATTATTTAGGGAGACCTGAAGGGACTACATCGAAAGGTCCTAAGGAATTGGAGAAAAGTTTAGAAGAATTAGTTCCGAAAAATCAAAATGCCGCATTTGATATGTATCAATTTATTGATGGACTCATCGATGAAAATAGCTTTTTCGAGATGAAGGCTCTGTTCGCTAAAGAATTAATCACAGCTTTTGCACGAATGAATGGTAAACCTGTTGGGATTATTGCCAATCAACCTAAACAAAAGGGCGGAGTTTTATTCCACGATTCAGCTGATAAAGCTGCCCGGTTTATCACACTCTGTGATGCCTATCATATTCCTTTAATATTCTTAGCAGATGTTCCAGGGTTCATGATTGGAACGAAAGTGGAGCGTGCAGGCATAATCCGCCATGGTGCTAAAATGATATCAGCGATGGCAGAGGCAACGGTACCAAAAATTTCAGTTATTGTCCGCAAGGCATATGGAGCAGGACTGTATGCAATGGCAGGTCCTGCTTTTGAACCGGACTGTTGTATTGCACTTCCATCGGCACAGATTGCAGTAATGGGTCCTGAAGCTGCTGTGAATGCGGTATATGCTAATAAGATTCAGTCACTGAATCCGGAGGAGAGACCGAAGTTTATTGAGGAGAAACGAAAGGAATATCAGGAAAATATTGATGTTTACCGGTTGGCATCAGAATTAATCATAGATGATGTCATTCCAGCGAACCAGTTAAGGGACGATTTAATTGGTCGGTTGGAACTGTATACATCGAAGTATCAAGTATTTTCCACTCGTAAACATGCCGTTTACCCAGTTTAAAGGAAATGGAGGGAAAGTAACATGAAGGAAATCTTAACGTCTTTTACAGATGCAGTGGCAGATATTAAAGATGGTTCTACAGTGCTTGTAGGTGGATTTGGCTTATGTGGAATTCCAGAGAATTTAATCAAAGGGTTGAGGGATTCTGGTGCAAAAGATCTAATTATTGTTTCCAATAACTGCGGTGTAGATGACTGGGGATTAGGTCTTCTGCTTGAAAACAGACAAATAAAAAAGATTATTGCTTCTTATGTTGGGGAGAACAAGGAATTTGAACGTCAAGTACTGGCCGGGGAACTTGAAGTAGAACTGACGCCACAGGGTACTCTTGCGGAAAAAATTCGTGCTGGAGGTGCGGGAATACCGGCTTTTTATACTCCGGCAGGTGTTGGAACGAAGATTGCAGAAGGCAAAGAAGTAAGAACTTTTAATGGAAAAGAGTATTTACTGGAAGAAGCGATTGTAGGTGATGTGAGTCTTGTGAGGGCTCACCTGGGGGATAAACATGGAAATTTAATTTATCGAAAAACCGCACAGAACTTTAATCCTATGATTGCCGCTGCAGGGAAAATAACAGTTGCAGAAGTGGAAAACCTTGTGGAACCAGGTGATTTAGATCCTCAGCAAGTCCATACTCCAAGTATTTATGTGAATAAAATGATCATTGGACAACAGGAAAATCGCATTGAACGGAAAACGGTTGCTACATCCTAAGGTAAGGAGGGAAAATAGATGAGTGCTGATCGCAAGGCAATGAGGGAGAAGATTGCAAGACGGGCGGAAAAAGAAATTCAGGATGGTGATTATGTCAACCTTGGGATTGGAATGCCAACGATGGTTGCTAATTATATTTCGGAAAACAAGCAAGTCATCTTACAATCGGAGAATGGGCTACTAGGAATTGGACCGTATCCTACGGAAGAGGAATTAGATGCGGACTTAATAAATGCTGGGAAAGAAACAGTTACAACTGTTGCCGGTGCTTCCTATTTCAGCAGTGCAGAATCATTTGCAATGATCCGTGGTGGGCATATTGATGTTGCCATTTTAGGAGCTATGGAAGTGGCAGAGAATGGGGACTTAGCCAATTGGATGATACCGGGTAAAATGATCAAGGGGATGGGTGGAGCAATGGACCTTGTTCATGGAGCGAAAAAGGTGGTTATCATCATGGAACATGTAAATCGTAACGGAGATCCAAAAATATTAAGGGATTGCAGTCTTCCATTAACAGGAAAGGGAGTTGTTAACCGGATTATTACAGACCGTGCCGTTATTGATGTAACAGAAAAGGGTCTGGTATTAAAAGAGATTCTCGGAGATTATAGCTTTGAGGAGATACAGGAAGTGACGGAACCGAAACTAATTAATCGCGTATAAAAATAGTATTATATGATAGAGAAAGAGGCTGTCCTTAGGGATAGCCTCCTTTTTTGAAGAGAAGTATAACTGCCCTACGCTCGTGTTCATAGGCGCTTGCGCTTTTCTTAAAAGGTAAGAAAGCATAAGTTTTTGCACCTTCGGGCAAGTTGTCTAGCTCCAGCGCCTACTCGCATGGGAACTGAAAAAGTGGTGCTTTTCCACTTTTACAGTCCCTAA
>NZ_JAHQCS010000186.1 GCF_019042215.1 Evansella tamaricis
TCACTTCCGAAGTGCCCCGCAGCGAGTAGGCGCTGGAGCTAGACAATAAGAAAAGCGCAAGCGCCTATGGTCACGAGCGTAGGGCAGTGGAGAAAAACTTATATTTTCTTACCTTTCAAAAAAAGGATTTTTCCGTAATATGCCGAAATTTTAATAGAGATGAGGATGACAAGGCAGAGTGGAGGTGTTGCTATTGAAAACGTTTAAATTATGTAGCCTTGCTGTGTTGTTTGATGAAGATCAAAAGCACGGTGCTACGGATAGAGGGAAAGAAATCCCCCTTGTGGACGGACTGATTATTAATAAGGAAGAGGCTCAAAAAGATTGGCTTTTAGATGCTGTTATTACTCCAGAATGGAAACCATTTTTTGAAGAGTTTCAAAGGAATGATCAGCATTTTATGGCTGAAGTGACCATTACGAAGAAAACAAATGACCCTGCAACTCTTGTTTGCAATGTCAAGGCGATTAACGATTTACACGATAACGTAAGTATCCATTTAGATGGTATTCTAGTTGTGAAAAATGATGACCTTTCAGATATGCTTCTAAAAAATCTTATTAAAGAGGGATATAAAGGGGATAACCTCTTTGAAGAATTTAAACGGAGAAAAAAGGATAGGGGGCAAGCTATTCAAGGCATTTTATCAAACGTCTATAACCAAGTAAAACAAAAAGGGTATTATGATTCAGAGTCATCTTAGATTTGCGAACGTCTGCCATATTCTGGGGGCGTTCTTTTATGTGTTTTTTCCCATTGGAGAGGAGAAAGAGAAAAATGAATCGACAAATTACAATTACAGAGTATAAACCGGAGTTAGCGGGAGCGGTAGCAGAGATGTGGAATAAAAGCCGTGAAGGTTGGGGAGGACACTCTGACGTACGGACGGAAGATCAAGTGCTTAGTGAGGAGGCAAACTCCACGAATCTCCATACCTATATTGCTATGGATGGGGAGGAAGTGGTTGGGTACTGTGGTCTTTCGGAGTATCGGGAAGATGAAGGGGCGCTATATATTCCCCTATTGAATGTGCGTACGGACTACCACGGGAAAAAAGTCGGAAAGAAACTTGTGTTAAAAGCATTAGAAGAAACGATCAAACGGGGATGGCCGAGATTGGATTTAAATACGTGGCCAGGAAATACAAAGGCTGTGCCACTCTATAAAAAGTGCGGCTTCTTTTGGGAAAACCGGGATGATTCTGTCCACTTAATGAATTTTATCCCAGAGGTTTTAAACACCTCTTTGTTTCACGATTTTTTTCAAACGGCTGACTGGTATGAAGACAGTGTCCGTGAAATTGAAATTGCACCTGACGGTCAGGCAAATGGGGAGTTTGATTTTTATGATTATAAGTGGGAAAAAAATAGCCGGTTTTTATATGTAAGTGTGGAGAAAACGAGCCGCGGGATCTGTGCGTTTGAGACGGAACAGTTCAAAGTGGCAATGGAAATCGACCACCATGCCAATGTATTTGGAAAATCTTATCCTGTTCGTCTACATATTGAAAATCGAGGAGAGACGCCACTTGAGATTCAAGTGGAAGGTCAGAAACATCACAATATCGAAGTGACAATGGATAAAACTTTCGTAGTGGAGAATGAGGAACTTGTTACAGGGGAGTTTGTTGTTCTTCCTACAGAATCGAATCAAAGTACGAAAAAAACGCATCCTTCCGTTATGATAAAGGCGTTTATTAACGGGAAAGAAGTGACACTGAAAACAGGTGTTTTTCCAAAAGCACCAGTAAAATGTGAAGTTAAGCTACGGAATCAATACAGCTTTATTGGGAAAAAGGAAACGGCGTTTATTGAACTGGAAAACAACTGTCTGTCTCATGTGCAATTAACGTTCAGCTTACCTTCTGTAAAAGAGGTTGAGTTTTCGGAAAGGGAGTGGGTGATCCCACTACGAGCTAAAGAGAAACAGACGATTTCGGTTGATTATCATCTGCAGCGACACATCTTTTTTGACAAGTATGTGGAGATGTTTATCACATTGGAGAACGGGGATTCTATTGAGTATAAACAACGAATGAGTTTCCCCCTGAATACATTTGGAAAAAGTCTTTTTGGAGAGTGTCAAGAATATTATCACTTATTCAGCGGAATGACTCATGTTGCTTTAAAGAAGGAAAACAATGGATTACTATACGAACGGGGCAGGGAAAATAAAAGTAAGTATTGGTTCCTGTATCCGAAGCTCGGGAAACCATTTTCAGAAGAGTTTTCGATTAAGCAGGCAGATGCTGTTGAATTCTTTGATGACAATGACCGTCTTGGGATGAAATTGGCGTATACTTCCCGTGATTTTCCACAGGTTGCTCTTTATCGGATAGTGGAATTATCGAAGGAAGGATTAATGAGTCAGAATTACGAGATTGTCAACCGCGGGGAACAGATGACAGATCTCCACTTGAATTTTTATCTTACCTATTTCTTGAAAAATGCTTTCTTACCATATAATAACAAGCTCCTTTTTAACCAAGGATCTTACAATAAAGACGTAGCTGTTTGGGACGATAAGCAACTAACGGAAAATTGGTTCTTTGCAGAGCAAGAGGGTTCAAAAGCGGCACTCATCTGGGAACAAGGGATTCCAATTCACTTCCGTCATTGGAATGTACATTATCTGGAAGAGAGCTGGGAACATATAGGCCCTGGCGGAAGTGTATCTTCTAAAACAGTATGGTTTGGTCTTGACGTCTTCTCGTCTAAGGAGGAGGTACGGGAGTTTGCTTTGCAGGCTCACCCCACGGAAAGTCTGGTGGTGAAAAATCCAGTCCACTTATCCATAGAGGGGTCCCCCATTACCGGTTCAGAAGCAACGATCGTTTTTCGTTCCTATTTGAAGCGGAATGCAGAAGTTAATCTTGCTCTTTTCTTGGGGAAAGAAACGGAAGCCTCTTTTGTCACGGCCATGATGGATTCGGAACGGGAAGGGGTTTGGAAAGTGGATATCCCTGTCCAATCGCAGAACTCTATCCTACCGGTGAAGGTGAAGGGAACCCTTTCTTCCGAACAGGTAGAAGAAAGGACAGTTCTTTTTCTAGCTGGAGAAACTCCAATCAGTTTTGATGTAAATGAGGTAAGGGGTCATTCTTCCTATGAGGTGAATAATGGCGTGTTTACGATAAAAGCAGCCCCTGGTTTTTATCCTGGAATCTATTCCATGGAAGATGGAGATACAGAATGGCTCCATTCCTCCTTTCCAGAACCAATGCCTAAATCATGGTGGAACCCTTGGATTGGGGGAATCTCCTTTGGATTAGAAGAGATGTCCCAATGGAAAATGTTCCATTACCCTTCCACTGCTCAATTTGTATCGGTTGTGGACCAATGGGACCAGAAGTGGGAAGGGATACAGATCACGACAGTTCTTAAGGATCATCCTAAATATAAGGGAGCTATTTACCATCAGTTTGCTGTTACGAGACCAGGTCTGCCTGTCTTAGCCCTATTCAGTGGCATTGATCAACAGATAGGCCATCATTTTTTCGGTACGGCACAGTCTTTTCAAATCAACATTGATCCCACAGAGGAAGTTGGCACTGTCACTGTGACAGTGGAAGGGGAACAATCGAAGGAGTTTTCCCATCATCATCATGAAGCGGGGATTAGTGGATTAAAAGATGTCATCTTCCGGAAAAAGGGGGTTTTAAATCAACTCCATTTCCTTCCACGTGACTGTAAAGATATGGAAGTATATATGAACAAGCAAATCATCCTTGCGGGATGCGAAACATCCCTTTATACTGAATCGGGAAGTTTTGAAATAAGTGCACCACATTTCCTTGTTTTATCGGAGATTGCCTATAACTTGGAAGACTACGAGGCACTCCGAGCCATTCGATTTAAACGATAGAAAGGGGGAAACGGCATCGTGAAAATTATCGACGCCCACATCCATTTGTCTCATATCGAATCATTTTATAATACTGCGAAGACTCGCTCCCACTTGGACTACTCCGTATCTGGATTACAGAAAGAAATGAAGGAAAACGATGTCGTCCTTAGCATCGGGATGGGGTTGATGGAAGCGGGAGAGGGCTTTCCCGACCGTGCCCCTGCAACTCCTATGGGACTTGATATGTTAACAGAGCAAGTTCCCAATGTGGTATATTGTGCAGGTGTTAATCCATACCGATTGGGAAAACAGGAACTCCTTCAATTGGAAAAGGAGCTATTAAAAGAGGAAGTAGTGGGAATCAAAATCTACCTTGGCTATTACCCCTTCTATGCCTATGATACCGTCTATGGTCCGGTGTATGAATTGGCAAAAGCCCATGGTGTCCCTGTTGTGTTTCATAGCGGAGATACCTACTCGGAAAGGGGGCTCTTAAAATTTGCGCATCCGTTGACGTTAGATGAAGTTGCGGTCATGAATCGGGATGTCACCTTCGTAATGGCCCATTTCGGTGATCCGTGGATGCTGGACGGGGCAGAAGTGGTTTATAAGAATGGGAATATGTTTGCAGATTTGTCAGGTTTAATTGTAGGTGATAAGAGTGAGGTGAATCGAATCAGAAACACTCCCCACTTCTTTAACCATTTTAAACATGCTATCGCTTTTTGTGATCATTATGATAAGTTTTTATTTGGGACGGATTGGCCGTTGGTCCCCATGGAACCTTATATTGATTTCATTAAGGAGCACATCCCATCATCCGCATGGGAAGATGTGTTTTATAAGACTGCCACACGTGTTTTCCCTAAAATTCAGAAGCGTCTTTGATAGGTTAAACGGCAACACCCCTCCGTCTCAATGGAAGGGGTGTTCCTGTGACCGGTCCCCGTTAAAAAGACCTTCGATTTGCTGGCTCACCTGATTTTTTAAATGGGCATTCAAGTACTTGGCGGTAACGACATAGCCACGAAAAAAAATGGTATACTCTGAAAAGGTCTCATCGTGATCATTTAACTGAACTTTTAAACCAAGTTCTTTCATTTTTGTCTTTGTTGTGCGGAGATTTTTACTTAATTGATGGAGAGTCCTTTCTAATAAGTGAATATACGGATCTTTCAGCTTCATGGGTGCGTGATTCATTTTGGCAAGATCCTTCTCCAGCACTTTTCGGGCCAACTCAAATAAGATGTATGATTCAGTTATGTTTTCTTCTTCCACAGTGAGTTTGGCCATTAGTTTTCACCCCTTTTCTTCTAGTTTGGCCTGATAGTTATAAATTGGAGGGAAAGTGAAACTGAAAACACGAACTAATGTTCCCTTATTATCATTTTACTAATTCACGAAAAATAGTCAAGATAAATCATGGGGATGTTCTCTGGATGTTCACAAAAAAGTTCGGGGACTAAGGTCCCTGAACTTTTTGTGAACTACTCTTCCGTTTCTAAACGTGGGAAAAGAATGTTATTTTCTAAATGGACGTGTTGGAACATATCCGACTCTAATTCCTCTAACCTTTTAAATGTCATGCGATAAGTTGTGCAAGCCCCTGGAGGTAAGGTAAAATCATTAGTAATGTGGCGAATTTGTTTTAATAAAAATCCCGCTTCTTCGTGTTCTGATTCCAGTTCATGAATTCGGCTTAAAGCTACTGTTTTGTCAGTGGATGTTTTGGTGTTCTCATAATGACGGATAGCAGGGAAGATCACTTGTTCTTCCTTAATCATATGCTGCTCCAATTCCATTTTTAACTGATGGAATAACTGGTGAAGTTCTCCAAGTTCTGGATGACTCATGCCGTGAACACGGAAAATCTTCGTTACATAAAAGCTGAGATCGGGTAATTCCTCCACTAAGTAACCGTGGTGGCGGCGTAAAATATGATCCATCAATGAAGTGAAAGGTTCCTTTGTCCAATCAAGACGGTCTGATTCTTTTCTTTCCACAGCCTGTTCCTGTAAGGAGTGAAGGGTCTGTAAAATACTTCCTTCCTCTAATCCTTTTTCCTTAATGGCATCATGTAATGGACGGTTACCTCCACAACAAAAATCAATTTTATACTGTTTAAACAATTCATCTGATCGTGGTACACGTATTACAATATCACGTACAACAGAATCTCGTGTTAGTGTAAATGTAGAACTGGTCATTGTGCTTCCCCCTTTGTTAAGTTAATACTATGATAAGATAGGAATCGTCACTTGTCGGTGATTTGAATCACGATTGTAGTGAAAATGAAAATGAAAAAAGAAGGAGTGCTTTTGAAGTGAAAAAAATAGTTTTTTTAATAGTAATGTTATTTTTGGTTATATCTGCATGTGGACAAGCATCTGAAGAAGAGTCGGAAACTGACAGTGCTTCTGCTGGTGAAGGGGAAGTAACAGAGCAGGATTCAGTGGAAGAAGAGGATGAGGCTGACGATGCCATCCCATCTGATCTGGAAGCGAATCCTTCGGAATACCCTCAATTTCAAGCTGTCTCAGAAGATGAAATCGAGGTGATCATGCACACGAACATGGGAGAAATTCATTTAAAGCTTTTTCCAGAATTTGCCCCAAAAGCAGTGGAAAACTTTATCGCATTAAGCGAACAGGGATTCTATGACGGCATCATTTTTCATCGGGTAATTGAGAATTTCATGATTCAAGGTGGAGATCCAACAGGAACAGGTTCTGGGGGGGAAAGTATCTTTGGAGACACCTTTGAAGATGAATTTACCACCTCTTTAGCCCATTTCCATGGAGCGTTGTCTATGGCCAACCGGGGTCCAAATACAAATAGCAGCCAGTTTTTTATTGTTCATGCTGATGAAACACAAGTGAATGAGGAATATCTTGCTCGAATTGAAGCACAGCGAGGATTTGCCTTTCCGGAGCAAACGAAGGAACGATATTTAGAAGTTGGTGGAACGCCACACTTGGATTTTGGTCATACTGTTTTTGGACATGTGATTGGTGGCTTTGAAGTGGTAAATGCTATTGCAGGTGTTGAAAAAGGGGCTAATGACCGCCCTGTTGAGGATGTAGTAATTGAATCTGTGGAAATCGTTCAGTAATTGGAGAATACGAAGAAAAGACCGTTTTGGCCCCTCTGGTGAGGGCTAAAACGGTCTTTTTCAAAGGCTCTTTTCGTAAACTTTGTTGCTTTTTGAGAAAAGCTTGTAGAAGTGAAAGACGGCGACTCTAGCGACGAGCAAATCCCTTTGGATAAGCTACAGAGCAATGCTTTTAGAGAAAGAGACAGGAAAGCGAGGTGAAGACCACGCAGACACGGTTTTCGTCGGGGAGGCTGAGAAGGAGTTCGGTCAGAAGCTGGGGCAAGTTGTACTCTAACGAGCGGCTGGAGAAGGGGTTCGGTCAGAAGCTGGAGCAACTTGTTCCCGAACGAGCGGGTCGAGAAGGAGTTCGGTCGGAAGTTGGCTCAAGTTGTTCCCGAACGAGGAGGACGAGAAGGTTTTCGGTCAGAAGTTGGCTCAACTTGTGCCCGAACAGGGAGGCTGAGAAGGATTTCGGTCAGAATCTGGAGCAACTTGTTCCCGAACGAGGAGCACGAGAAGGAATTCGGTCAGAAGATGTCTCAAGTTGTTCCCGAACGAGGTGGCCGAGAAGGGTTTCGGTCAGAAGAAGAAGTTGTCTCAAGTTGTTCCCGAACAGGTAGGCTGAGAAGGGTTTCGGTCGGAAGATGCCTCAAGTTGTTCCCGAACAGGTAGGCCGAGAAGGGTTTCGGTCAGAAGTTGTCTCAAGTGTTCCCGAACGAGGTGGCCGAGAAGGATTTCGGTCAGAATCTGGAGCAACTTGTTCCCGAACGAGCGGGTCGAGAAGGAGTTCGGTCAGAAGATGGGGCAAGTTGTACCCGAACGAGAAGACCGAGAAGGATTTCGGTCAGAAGTTGTCTCAAGTTGTTCCCGAACTAGAAGGTCGAGACGGATTTCGGTCAGAAGTTGTCTCAACTTGTGCCCGAACGAGAAGACCGAGAAGGATTTCGGTCGGAAGATGCCCCAAGTTGTTCCCGAACGAGGAGGACTAGAAGGGATTCGGTCAGAAGATGCCCCAAGTTGTTCCCGAACGAGGAGCACGAGAAGGAGTTCGGTCAGAAGATGTCTCAAGTTGTTCCCGAACAGGGAGGCTGAGAAGGAGTTCGGTCAGAAGATGGGGCAAGTTGTACTCTAACGAGCGGCTGGAGAAGGGGTTCGGTCAGAAGCTGGAGCAACTTGTTCCCGAACGAGCGGGTCGAGAAGGAGTTCGGTCGGAAGTTGGCTCAAGTTGTTCCCGAACGAGGAGCACGAGAAGGAATTCGGTCAGAAGATGTCTCAAGTTGTTCCCGAACGAGGTGGCCGAGAAGGATTTCGGTCAGAAGTTGCCTCTAGTTGTTCCCGAACGAGAAGGTCGAGAAGGATTTCGGTCAGAAGTTGGCTCAAGTTGTTACCGAACGAGGAGCACGAGAAGGATTTCGGTCAGAAGATGTCTCAAGTTGTTCCCGATCAGGGAGGCCGAGAAGGATTTCGGTCAGAATCTGGAGCAACTTGTTCCCGAACGAGCGGGTCGAGAAGGATTTCGGTCAGAAGTTGGCTCAAGTTGTGCCCGAACGAGAAGTTCGAGACGGCGTTGGGTAACAAGTTGGCTCAAGTTGTTCCCGAACGGGGAGCACGAGAAGGAGTTCGGTCAGAAGATGTCTCAAGTTGTACCTGAAGGAGGCTGTTTCTTCCTCTACTAGTAAAGCTTTGTAGTATATCCGTCGAAACAAATCGCAGTGGATTCGACGAAGAAAGCCTCTTTGAGGCCGTGCCCGCGGCATAGAAGACACAGCGAAGAATGAGCGGATGCACTTGTTCCTGTGGTGAAAGAGGCCGCCTGTAGTGTATCCAAGCAAAAATTTTACTTTAAAAACAACCATCTATGCAAAAAGAGCCTTTTTTAAGAATTTTTAGTTTTTGGTATCTTCGGGCACGTTCTCCAGCTCCAACACCTACATCCCAGGACACATGATCTTCTCTTGTAAGTGGAAAATAATTATAAAATCACCACAAAACATTCAAATATCCATTTGATTGAAAAGGGGGGTATGGTGTATAATACATTCAAATGTACATTTGAATGAAAAAGGGGTGAAGATTATGTCTAAGGAAGATACTTGTGAAATTTATTGTTATGACGAAGAAAAGGTGAATCGTATAAAAGGAGATCTAATTAATGAAGACATTTCAGGTGTTGCAAGATTATTTAAAGTGATAGCCGAAGAGAGTCGCGCTAAAATTACATATGCCTTATGTCATGACGGGGAATTGTGTGTTTGTGATATTGCCCATATTATTGACGCATCCGTTGCGACCACTTCCCACCATCTACGCACACTTTATAAGCAAGGGGTGGTGAAATACCGGAAAGAAGGGAAATTGGCCTTTTATTCATTAGATGATGACCATGTGAAACAGTTCCTGTTAATTGCATTGGAACATATTAAAGAGGGGAAAACCAATGTCTAAACTAGAAGAAAAAACCTACCGGGTTCAAGGTTTTACTTGTGCTAACTGTGCAGCAAAATTTGAAAAAAATGTGAAAAGTTTACCAGGTGTCGAAGAGGCAAAAGTAAATTTTGGGGCATCAAAGATTACGGTAAAAGGTTTTACAACGATCGAAGGCCTAGAAAAAGCAGGGGCTTTTGAAAATTTAAAAATTCGGGATGACAAGGAACAACGAATACAACCAGTTTCTTTTTGGAGGAAAAAAGAGAATTATAAAGTATACTTGGCAACTGTATTATTACTAGTCAGTTTCGTATGGAAGATGCTATTGGGAGAAGAGAGCATCATCCCCGTGGTGGGCTTTGCTACCGCCATACTGATTGGAGGATATTCACTATTTATAAAGGGATTTAAAAATATCATTCACCTTAACTTCGATATGGCAACTTTGATGACGGTGGCTATTTTAGGTGCAGCAGCCATTGGAGAGTGGGGAGAAGGGGCGGTTGTCGTCATCTTGTTTGCCGTAAGTGAGGCATTGGAACGTTATTCTATGGATAAGGCAAGACAATCGATTGAATCACTGATGACTATTGCCCCTAAAGAGGCATTGGTCCGCCGTAGCGGAAAAGAGCAGATGATTTCTGTTGATCACATGGAAATTGGGGATGTGATGATCATCAAGCCGGGCCAAAAAATAGCCATGGATGGAATTGTCGTCAAGGGAATATCAACTATCAACCAAGCTGCCATTACAGGAGAGTCTGTTCCAGTGACAAAGACAGTGGAGGAGGAAGTGTTTGCTGGAACAATAAACGAAGCAGGGTTACTGGAAGTGAAAGTAACCAAACGGGTGGAAGACACGACCTTAGCGAAAATCATTCATTTAGTGGAAGAAGCTCAAGGAGAACGGGCCCCTTCCCAACAATTTGTGGACCGGTTTGCAAAGTATTATACTCCAGCGATTATCTTCATAGCCTTTTTACTGATTACCGTCCCACCTTTATTTTTTGGGGGAAACTGGGAGGATTGGATTTATCGAGGGCTTACAGTATTAGTAGTGGGCTGTCCTTGCGCGCTGATTATATCCACTCCAGTTTCCATTGTTACAGCCATTGGAAATGCAGCAAAAAATGGAGTGTTAATTAAAGGCGGCATTTATCTGGAAGAAATGGGGGCACTGAAAGTAATCGCCTTCGATAAGACAGGTACGTTAACGAAAGGAATTCCATCCGTAACCGATATGATATTATTCCATAACAATGAGCGGGAAATCCTGACGATTATTGCGGCAATTGAAAATGGATCCCAGCATCCCCTTGCGAAAGCGATTATGAAAAAAGCAGAAGAAAAAGGGATAAATATAAATGATGTTTCAGTAGAAGACTTTCAATCAATCACAGGCAAGGGCGTACAAGCTAGTGTTAATGGTCAAACTTACTTTGTTGGAAATCTTTTATTATTTGATCAACGATTCCATTCGGAGTTGCAAGCAACTATTTCAGAGTTTCAACACCGTGGAAAAACAGTAATGATTTTGGGTACAAAGAAAGAGATCTTAGCTATTATTGCAGTTGCTGATGAGGTGAGGGAGACGTCCAAAAATGTCATTCATAAACTACACGAGGCAGGGATAAAAAGAACAATCATGTTGACAGGTGATAATCAGCGGACAGCAAAAGCGATTGG
Source organism: Evansella tamaricis (assembly GCF_019042215.1). Taxonomy (GTDB): domain Bacteria; phylum Bacillota; class Bacilli; order Bacillales; family Salisediminibacteriaceae; genus Evansella; species Evansella tamaricis. The sequence goes on from NZ_JAHQCS010000186.1 coordinate 11,054, forward strand.
AAAACAGATAGGAGTTTCCCATATTGAAGCTGATTTACTCCCACAAGATAAATTAAGATTAATAAATGAATTAAATGAAAAGCATCAAAGTGTTGCCATGGTGGGGGATGGTGTAAATGATGCCCCAGCCCTCGCTGCATCTACAGTTGGTATCGCAATGGGAGGAGCGGGAACAGATACAGCACTGGAGACAGCTGATATTGTTTTAATGTCTGATGACTTAACGAAATTACCATATACGATGTCATTGAGCCGAAGAGCTTTAGCAATTATTAAACAAAATATTACTTTTTCGCTCATGATAAAGGCAGTCGCCCTCCTCTTAGTGGTTCCGGGATGGTTAACACTTTGGTTGGCTATTTTTGCAGATATGGGGGCAACCTTGCTTGTTACTCTTAATAGCTTGAGACTATTAAAAGTAAAGGGATAAAGATGAGGGGAGTAAACCTCTTCGTTATCGTAAAAGATTAGCTGACATTATGCTAGGGTAGGGAATTGAATTTAGGAATTACAGAACGGAAGGAAAATAGTTACCGGAGGGAGGTTTGATCATCCATTCGGTAACTAACCCAACTCTCATCTACCTTATTATTCTGAAAATCAAATCCCAACTCCAATGTTACTCAAAAATAACGGTTGAATAGGCGCTGATGTGTAATACTTCGCCATCCCAAGACTGGTCATCGTTTTCTTGAAAAAACAAGTAATTTACCTCATCTTTTAACTCCAGTGTCTTATCTTCCCCTGTCAGGTTGTGAATGACCAGTAACTGTTGATCTTCCGTCTCTCGAATAAAGGCAACGATTCCTTGTTCCCCCGTTTCAGCTTCTTGGAGATCTCCATATAATAATGCCGGCTGAGAACGGCGTAAATGGATCCAAGTTTGATAATGTCTCCAAAGGGAAGTGTCATCCACTTTCAGTTTTTCAACGGATGGTGGATTTTCCCCAAGGTTATGCCTTGCTTGAATCCACGATGTTTGTCCTCCTTCACTGGGATCTTCATACCAAAGCATTGGTTCCCGTATATGTTCATCCGGTTTTTGACCCTCCATTCCTATTTCCTCACCATAATAAACAAAAGGACTTCCTGGTAAGGATAGTAGAAGGGAGGCAGCCATTTTTGCTCTATTTTCGTTCCCCTGTAATTCACTCATGACTCTGTTAATATCATGGTTTGTTAAAAAGGTGGAGATAATATACTCGTCAGAATATCTATTATAACGTTCTAGATCCCTTTGTATGAGGGATATGAGGCGATTTCCCCGTTCTCTTCGGGCAGCATCCAAAAGGTTTTCAGCAAGATCAAAGTCAAAGATGGAGTGTAAGCCATCTTCTAAATAAGGTGCTGTTACTTGAGGAATATCCCAAACCTCACCCACTAAGAGGACGTCTTCTTTTACATCTTCCATGGCTGAGCGAAATTCTGCCCACCATTCTAAGTTTTTTTCCTGTTCTCCGGGAAAAATATGTTTGGCCGCATCTAAGCGGAAACCGTCCACACCAACGTCATCTAACCAAAATTCACCGATTTCAATCATTTTTGACCTCACAGGAGGATGATCGAAGTTTAAATCCGGCATACGTTCCCAAAAGACACTCATATACTGATTTGGTTCAACACCATGCCAAAGATTTTGACCCCAGTCCCCCCGCGCATTTCTATTGGTATCTTCCTCTGCCCAAATATACCAGTCTCGGTATGGGCTAGTTTCGTCCATAAGCGCATCTTGAAACCATTCATGATCATAACTCGTGTGATTCACGACCAAGTCCATGATTACCTTAATGTCCCTATTATGAGCTTCTTCAAGAAACAGTTTAAAGTCATCGAGCGTACCATATTCAGGATTAATGTCCTTATAATCTGTCACATCATACCCATGATAACTTGGAGAAGGATTAATTGGCATAAGCCAGATAGCTTCTACGCCTAATTCCTCCAGATAGTCCAACTGGCTTGTCATCCCTTGTATGTCCCCGATCCCATCTCCTGTGCTGTCATAAAAAGCACGGACAAAGATCTCATAATACACAGTTTCAGGGAAATGATTAAGTAATTCCATCTCTGCCGATGGAAAATCGTTTGGTGTATAGGTGATCGTATCTTCGTCGTTGTTACAACCTACAACTAAAATAATGATAGCTAAACATAAAAATCGTGTTATCCAATTCATTTTCTTCCCCCTTCGAACAATAATGAAAACGTTTGCTCAATTATATTCTATTTGAAATACTAATTAGATTCAATAATTAATTGTTTCTAAACCTTTATATTAAGAAACCGATTGCACAGATAGTGCAGTTACTTGCTGGCTAGAGAGCATTTTCAAAAATATAAAAGCTCGTAATACGAAAAAAGAGCAGAGGTTTCCTCTGCTCTTTTATGTACTATCCAGTTAGTCCCTTATGGCATAATAAATCATCAGAATGAGCGTTGCCACTGCCAAGATAATAAAAGGACCGTTCATTAATGACCCATTTGCTCCATTTTCTTCGCCTGCAGCAAATACGGCAGAGAAGGATGTGAAAAAGAACATGAGTGTTACAAGTGCTGTAAATGCATGTTTGAACATTATGGAAATCCCCCTAACAAACTTTCAGTTGCTACTCTATTATTATAGAGTGCTTTTTATTATCTCGCAAATGGAATATAAAAAGTAATTAATAAACATCCTATAATTTATAGATCACGCAAAAAAAAAATCGCTTTTCAACAAATATTTACAAAATAAACCAAAAAAAGAAAGGGATATTTTCGCATAACTGTTATATAATAAAGTAAATAAAATTTACTTCTGTTTAGAACACTAACAAGGTAAATAACATATATATGTTAGAAATAGTACTATTTCAGTAAAGAAATATTGTGTAAAACTTCACATAATGTTCAAATTGTCTTACTATAACTTATTGTTTTAATACTATTGTTATATTACAATTAAAATGTACTTTGAGGAATGGGGGGATTCACGATGATCATGTCAAGCACAGAGTTTTTCAGAAACTTACCACCGAAAGAGTGTGCAAAATGTGGTGACACTATCGAAGAAATGGCCGATTGTTATTCACACGAATGTGATGATTGCGAAGGAGAAATCCATTGAATAGTAGTAATGAAACCCGTTCACAAGGTGTATGTGTGAATGGGTTTTTTATATTGTCAAAAAATCTAGCTCCGTTGTAAAAGTGTATCTGTCTTCATATAATCCAAAAGGAATCCCGCATATTATATAGAATTAAAAGGGATAGTCAGGAATGAGATGGGGGAAAGGAAATGATTGTTAAGGAAACAGACGATGGATACATATTAATTAAACAAGATGATCATGCGTTTATTTCTGGTGTTTTTGTGAAAAATTGGAGAGACGATATTTTTATGGGAGCTGATCAACGGTCAGTCGTTCATTACGCCATTGAACAACATGACACCTGTTGGCAGGAATTAGATGATCATCCAATTCTTCTAGAGGATAAGGGAAAACCAGCTTCCTTTGTGGAATATCCGTTACAGGATAAGATAACCGCATATCGGACCGGTGTTGACAAGATTTGCAAGGAGAACAAATATGCTGCACTTCTTATTAGCATGCACTATGCCAGCTTTTTTAAAGGGAATGTCGTTCCTGAAGGAGTGATTTACAGGGATCATGAGAAAAAGAGACAGGAAAAATTGATTCAAGAATTAAAACCTGATCAAAATACTGTCCTTACGTTCCATTTTGATCTATTACAATTGTGTGATAATTTATCCCTTTATATTTGCATGAATAAATGGGGAGCGTCGAAAAGGGAGGAATTGGATTGGTTTAGGGGGGGCTTTCCACAACAGTTACTGCCCATGAAAGGGAAACGGTTCTCTGCCAGCTGGTTGAATGAAAAAGAAGTGACACTGGACCCTTATCCTTTCCTTACCCGTTCGATTACAGTGACGATTCCTTACAGATTTATTGCAAAAGCAGAACTGAAGAGAAAATCGTTCCGTAACACCTATAAAGCGAAGGAGGAGCACTATCATTCCATAACGTTTCGCCCGTAGGAAGGGGGGAGGAACTGAGCATACGTCTTGTTTAATGAAAAACGAACGCCCGAAACCGAAACTAAAATCAATGGGGCTGAACGAATATAATTAAGATGCTGTCATCAAAAGGATAAACATTTTCTCTGAGACAGCATCTTTATTTATAGTATAAATGATTTAAATATATGGTGTTTCGTGTTTAACTTTCAACGTTTTCCAGCGTCGTTCTACTTCCGTTTCAAAATCCTTTAAAATGTACTCATTTTCTGGTTTAAGCATATGTTTTGTTTTCCCCATATATTTCAACCATTCTGGTAGATCAATTCGTTTATTTTTTGTCTCCGGGTTATACGTGATCGTTGTTTCTCCACGCTCCACTTCATAAAGTGGGAAGAAGCAGGAATCTACCGCCGCTTTCATGATCACTTCCCCGTCGCGATCCTCAGACTTCCAGTTTAGCGGACACGTAATAAGGATTTTCCCGTAAACAAGGCCTTCATTTTGCGCATACCACTGGGCTTTTGCAGCCTTTTTGATTAAATCTTGAGGGAATGCTTCCGTTCCTGTAAAAACATAAGGAATATTAGTAGCTGCCATAATTTGAGCTGTATCTTTATGGTGGAACGCTTTCCCTGGCTTATTCTTTCCTACCGTTGTGGTACTTGTCATGTGACCAATTGGTGTGGAGTAAGACATCTGCGATCCAGTATTCATGTACCCCTCATTGTCATACTCCAGAATAATCATTTTATGGTTTCTTAAAGCAGTCCCAACAGCAGAGCCCATTCCAATATCCATGCCACCGTCACCGGTAATCATGACAAAAGTAAAGTCATCATTAATGTCTACTTCACCGCGGTCTTTCATTTCAAAGAACGCTTCCAATGTTCCGGATAACGTAGCAGGGCCATTTTGGAATAAGTTGTGAATAAATGGTTGTTTATGTGAGCTGTAAGGATATGCAGTCGTTACAACGTACCCACAGCCTGTATGTAGTAGGATGACAGCATCTCCTTCTATTCCTTTGAAGAAGAGTTCTAATCCAGGGAAAATCCCACAACCTGGACAAGCTCCGTGCCCAGAAGCAAACCGTTTTGGCTTTTGAGTCAACTGACGGAGTGGGGGAATACGGACTTTTAATTTGCCCGATTCTTCGTCTTCTGTCACTTTGATTAAGCCTGTTTTATACGTGTCACCAGTCTGAGGTTCTATCACTTGTTGCAACTGTTTTTCCGGATCCCCTGCAACGTGTCCATAGTAATCAAATGGTTTTTCCGCATATCCAAGTTCTAATGCATTGATTGCCATTTTGAAAAAGTTTTCTGCGTCATCTGCATAAAAGTCTTTCCCTCCAAGTCCAAATACACGACTTAAAACAATCGTCTGATTCTCTTTATCCTCTTGAAGAGCAGATTTCACTTCATGGGTTAAGTTTGCACCATTTCCACCGTAAGAATCAGCACGTTCTCCAATGAGTAATGCTTGGACATTCTTTAACGCCACGCGGATATCCTCAGACGGAAATGGCCGAATAATATTAGGGCTGAAAACTCCAGCTTTAATCCCTTTGGCACGGAGGCGGTCGACCACATCCTTTGCAGATTCCGCAGCAGAGTTTAACAGGAAGAGGGCAACTTCAGCATCCTCCATTTGGTAAAGGTCCAATATATCGTAGTTTCGGCCGGATAGTTCTTCATATTCTGCACGAATATCATTATACACATCATAGGCACGATAAAGGGCTTCTGATTGTTGATAACTGTTGTTTAACAAGTCATCACCATTCATATGTGCTCCAATTGTAACGGGATTCTTCTTGTCAATAGAGGTGGGGAATCCTTTTGGCGCTTCTCCAACGAATCCCTGTACATCTTTACGGTCCTTGAAGTAATCTACTTTCCGTTTTTGATGTGATGTATAGAACCCATCATAAGCAACAATCACAGGTAATCGGACATCTTCATGTTCAGACAATTTGAGAGCCATAATGTTCATATCGTAAACGGCTTGTGGTGTGCGGGCAGATAAAATAACCCAGCCTGTATTTAAAGCGTAGTATAGGTCAGAGTGATCTCCACGAATATCTAATGGTCCACTTACAGCACGGGTCACTAAGTTCATGACCATGGGAAAACGGAGACCGGATTGTACTGGTAATTGTTCAATCATATACAGTAAACCATTGGCACTAGTAGCATTAAACACCCTTGCCCCTGTAGTGGCAGCGCCAAAGCAGATTCCTGCAGAACCATGTTCTCCGTCCGCTGCAATAAGTTCTATATCATGTAACCCCTTTGATTTCATTAAATCTAAATATTGTGCCACCTCAGTAGATGGTGTGATTGGAAAATAACCCATTACATGATAATTGATTTGAGCGGCTGCCATGGCAGCCATTTCATTACCTGATTCAAAGGTTGTCAGTTGTTCTGCACTAGTTTTCCTGTTTTGCTTCATACTTTCTTCAGTCATAGCCATTATCTGACCCCTCCTGTTACAAGTGGGAAGTTGTGCTTCACACGATTTTCTTCTGCGTAACCCATTGTTTCTTCCATGTCTTTCAGGGCATCTGTTGGACAAGCATCTACGCATTTTAAACAGCCTTTACAGAACTGATAATCAATCCCCTGTAAAAACATTTGCTTCCGTCCCCGTTTATCTTCTCCTTCTTTCCAAACAAAACATAGGTCCGGGCATACCGTATCACAGGCGGCACAGTGTATACATTCATTTGCATGGTAAGAAGGGAGGAATCCTTGGCGTGAACCAGATAAATCTTTGAAAATACTATTAGCCTGTGCGGTAATGATTCCACCAATCGGTTGCGTTTCAAATCCCAGTATTGGCTGAACTCTTGTAAATTCTTTACTCTTGGCATTTTTCGGTGCATCATATTTTTTAAATGTAACCTCTTCAAATCCCCGCTCAAATGTACGAATATTAGGCTCTACTAAATGTGGATATTTTTTTTCGAATGTTCTTCGAATGACGTTTTTCATTTTTTCTGGGTCTAAAAAGTCCAATACGCGGTAGAGAGCACCAAGCATAGCTGTGTTTACCTTTGTTTTTTCCTGATAGGCGATGGTTAAAGCATCGACGGTAGCTAGTGTGCCGTATTCTAAGTTTAAGTCTTCTTTAACAGCATCAAATTCCCTTTTTGTATTTACGAGAACGATTCCATCTCCATCTAAACCGCTTACAACGTTAACCATTTTATAGAGTGCTTCATGGAAAACACCAATGACATGTGGCTGTTCAATTGGTGAATGATCCCGTATTTCTGTTTCCGCATCACAAAACCGGACGAATGACTTCACTGGTGATCCTTTTTTCTCAGAACCATAAGATGAGAAGTTAGAACCGTTTAAACCTAGTCCCAGTACTCCTGCTTCGGCTAACATTTTCCCAGCTAAGTTTGCTCCTAGTCCGCCGATAGATTCTAGACGAATTTCGAAGAAGCCCAGCTCATTTTTCTTAGGCAAAATTGACATGTAACATCCCCCTCATAAGAAAAGTACCAAAATCCCTAAGGGCATTATAATGAATTCAGTAAATTTATGTAGTGATAAAAATCACATTTAGCCATAATGTTATTAAACAATAGACTAATACACTCTTATTTCTGATGAAAAAAACTTGATATATTAAGGTATTATGACAGAATTTTGATATAGTACAGTATGAGTGTTTTTGTAGAAACAGATTAGCAATTTACAGGGGAGTTCAAATATCTGAAAGAAGGGGAGGGAGGCGAGAAGCTTTGCGTGCCTAAAAATAATAAAGAGGGTGTCACTTAGGACACCCTTGATCTCATTAGTATTCTAATATGTTCTTGCACCAAGATAACGGTTGCTCCAATACGAATCACTTATGGAATTGATGGAGACACCAGAAGATGTTCCAGTATGGATAAATTGGCCATCACCGAGATATATCCCGGCATGGGAAGGGCCTTTTTTATATGTTTCAAAGAAAACAAAGTCTCCTCTTTTTGGTTCCGAAACAGAGGATGTTACATTCCAAATATCAGCGACAGACCGTGGGAGACTTATTCCAGCCTGATTATACAAATAGACAAGAAATCCGCTGCAGTCAAAGCCAGAAGGTGAGGTTCCTCCCCAAACATATGGAGATCCAATCAACCCTTTTGCCATTGAAATAATTCCCTCTGTACTGGAATCGGAGACGCTAGCTTGATTGTTACTGGAGCTGGTAGTTTGAGTAGAAGTATTGGATTGACTTGCTGCCCTTTGTGCAGCAGCTTCCCGTACTGCTGCAATCTCAGCTAAATCATTTGATTTGAGGAAATTAAACACTTGTTCTCCAGCTAAACCATCTACAGAAAGGTTTTGTTCTTGTTGTAATAAGCGCACCGCCTGATGGGTACCATTACCGAATACACCGTCAATTGCTCCCCTATAATACCCTGCTTTCTTTAAGAGTTCCTGCAATGTCTCAATATCCTTATGTTTATCCCCACGTTGAAAATAATTTCTTTTCTCCTCTTTTTTCTTTTCATTGAAATGCTGTTGTGCAATATATACAGTTTCCATATAATTGGGGTGATAAATATCGGAATACTCTTCGGAATCTTCCTGATCTGTGTCTACGATGTGTTTTGTTCCAACGAGGTGGGCAATTGTTTCTTCCCCTACAATTCCATTAATGGTTAAACCATGATCTTTTTGATAATGTTTTACAGCTTCCTTTGTTTTAGGTCCAAACATTCCATCGGTGTCATGTACATAATATCCTAATTCTTTTAAGTATGATTGAATCGTCTCCACTTTTGGCCCTTCATCGTTAAGGTATAATTCCGTTCCCTCAGGCCATACACTTTGAATGGAGTCGATATCAATTTCTAGTACGTTTTCTATTTCTGATCGAACTAATCGTAGTGGGGGGGACTCTTTAATTGAATCCTTAACAATGGTTCCAGATTTCCGTTCACTTAATGATGACACCGTTCGTAACGTTTCATTCGGTTTGGATTGGAATCCAGATACTTGCTGAGTGGAATGAAACATTGGTATAGTCTGAGCATAGGGACTAATTTGCGGCTGAACGGAATTCGACAATGGGAAATGATCCGGTGGATTCAGACTTTGTTGCTGAGACTGTCCTGAGAGTACTGGTGCTAGTGCCACAGCTGCTACAGAACTGACAATGACTTTTCCTTTGTGGTCTTTCCAATTTCTAATTGACATTCATTCTACCTCCCAGTCGTTCCTCCTTAGTTTAAAAAAACGTCTGCTGAAACTATATTATGTACAGTCATTAAAATTAGAACGGAAACCAAAAAAAAAGGAAAGATTGACTAGATAGTAAAACGGGAAAAGTAAAAATAAACTGATGTAAAGAAAGGAAGGATGTACTAATGTTGCTTGAAGGTAAAAAAATAGTTACTGTTGTGGATGAGGAGTTTGAAGATTTAGAGTTACTCTATCCCCATTACCGATTACAAGAGGAAGGGGTAATCTCACATATTGCAGGGAAGGAAGGAGATAAAATATATGTGGGGAAATATGGTGTTCCAGTAAAAACAGAGTATTCCTTCGAACAAATCAATGTGGAAGAATACGATGGTATTTTAATTCCAGGGGGATGGGCTCCTGATAAATTAAGAAGATATGATGAAGTGCTTAGTATGGTTCAGTATATGGACGAGCAGAAACGGCTTATCGGCCAAATATGTCATGCTGGTTGGGTATTAATTTCAGCAGGAATTCTCCAAGGGAAAAAAGTAACGAGTACCCCTGGAATTAAAGATGATATGGAAAATGCTGGAGCCATTTGGCATAATGAAGAAGTGATTATTGATGGCCATCTTGTTTCCAGTCGTCGTCCCCCCGATTTACCAGCCTATGGGAAATCACTTGCTTCTGTACTTGGTATTCTGTCAAAATAAAATATAAAAGGGCATCTGCTTTTCTTAAAAGGTAAGAAAGTATAAGTACTTGCACCTTCGGGCAAGATGTCTAGCTCCAGCGCCTACAGGCTCGGATCACTTCAGGCCTTTTCGGAAGCCAAAAAGCGGCTTCTGTCAAAGTCCTTCCAGTGACTTTCGCCCGTTACCAAGGCGCTTGCGCTTTTCTTATTCAGATGCCCTTCTCAACTTAAGTATATCTCTTTAGGAAGAGGGCTCTTACATATGGAAAAGGTATGTAAATGGATTGACAATATAAAGGATTCTGATCTGTGCTTGAGGGAAGTGAATCCACACTACCATAATAAAGATTTGCAGAGTTATCTTTCTTATTATCGTTTTGCAACAGAAAAAATTGATGAATACCGTTGTGGTTTATTAAAAGTAAATTCTAAAAATCTGTTTATTCAATTCTTTCTAAAAGACTATTCAAAGGCTACGATCTTCCTTGTTCATGGATATTTGGACCATAGTGGCGGGTTAAGTAGGACGATTAATTTCCTTTTGGAAAATGATTATCAAGTTGTTGTGTTGGACCTGCCGGGACACGGTTTTTCAGAAGGAGAAGAAGGTGTCATTTCCAACTTTAAAGACTATTTAGTAGCTGTAGAAGAGGGGTATAGAAATATACATGAGTTCATTTCCGTTTCGCTACTCTATGGTTTTGGACATAGTACAGGAGGTGCATTGTTGTTCCATGCCGCTTCTGAAAATAAAATACAGTTAAACGGAATTATCTTAGTTGCACCTCTTTTTTACCCGTATCGGTGGAATTTGATAAAAGGGTTTTTGTTGTTTATTGGCAAATACATTCCAAGAAAAAAAAGGTCATTTAAAAAGAATTCAAATGACCGTGTGTACAGAAATTTCATTAAGCACGACCCGCTGCAAGTGAAGGTACTTCAATCTGCATGGGTTAGGGCTATGAATGAATGGCAAGCTGATTTTACGGATTGTCCCAACTTAGATCACCCAGTTTATTTTATTCAAGGGACAAAGGACAAAACAGTTGATTGGCAGAAAAATATTGCGTTTTATCGTAATAAGTGCAGTAAATTTCAAGTTGCCCTTTTCCAAAGGGGACGTCATCAATTATTGAATGAGCGGGTTGAAATCAGGGAACTTGTCCATCGCCAGGTTGTTTCATTACTAAATAGTTGGTCCAATGCTTCCAAAGAACCGAAAAAATAACTAACATACCTAAGAGGAATAATCCTCCTAACAGGAATGGATGACCAAAACCGTCATGCATCACCCCAGCAATAAAGGAACCAAAAACTACGCCAAGGGAGTAGGCAGCATAAAATATTCCAAACGCTTTTCCGCGGTCACTTTTCGTAGATACTTCTACAACCATCCGGTTCATGGAAGGAAATATAAGAGAGAAACCGATACCGTAAGATACAATAGCCAATGTGATACCATAGATAGCATCAATAAAACTTAATGAAATTAAGGCGACTCCAATTATTCCCATCCCCAAGCAGATTAATGTTTGGGGTTTATTTTTATCAAATATGTGATTAAGGGGGGTTAAAAATATCACTAAAGCCATTATTCCAAAACTGCTTAGTAAAACACCTGTAATACTGGAACTCCATCCAAGGAGTTCCATTTTAAGTGGAAAGGCGTATGTTAATATACCCATACTCACCATTAAAGAGAATCCGCTAAAGATGGCTTGAAATAGGAGAGGGTTTTTTAATAGGCTTTGAAAATCGCTTAAGCTGACTTCCCTTCGTTCTGTTATTTTAAATGACTCTTTTAATCCAAGAAAAGCCGCAAAAGCTGTGATTAAAAATAAAAAAGCAACAAAATAAAAAACCATTTCAATGGAATAACGTGCTGATATCATTCCTCCAAGAGCAGGTCCAATGATCGCGGCTGTACCGATACAGGCACCTGAAAATGCCATTGATTTACCTCTTCGGTTCTTGGGAGCAATATCACCTAAATAAGCAAAAGCAGCTGGAATAAGTGCTCCACCAGCTAATCCATGAAGAAGCCTTGTAAAAAATAAAGCCCATCCGGTCTGAGCAAGTGGATACAAAAACAGTGTTATCGATACAAAGAGCATTCCATAACAGAGGATTTTTTTACGACCGTAACGATCAATCCAGTGACCTGAAATGCCGTTGCCAATCATATTCGCTAAGGAATAGACAGCAATGATCATGCCAGTTAGAATACTGGATGCACCTAGAGATTGTGCATATGGCGAGATCACAGGTAATTGAATAAATGTATCTAAAAAAGCAACTATGATAAGGGAATAAAATAAAATTAGCATCGAATCGGTTACCTCACTTTCACTATTATCATACACGTATTCTATTTTTTCAGCCAATGATAAATTTCAGATATATAATATTCCCTTTTGTCCACGGTGTTTACTAAATTCATGTAAGGTTTTACTACCAAATGATCGCAAAAAAAGAGACTGGATACTAGTGTTTTTATTTAATGATAAATCCGAACAAAATGATAGGTGATACAATCATTAGCTCTAGCCATATACTCTGCTATGGTTGTATACTATCGGATTTTCATTTAAACACTTGTTGTGTCCAGCCTCTTCATTGTATTAACGGAAATTAATTAACTTGCGGCTTTTTTATCAGTTATGTTTAAATCTTGTTGTTTGCGTAAACGATGAACATCAATTCTTACTAAAAAAGTGGTAATAAAGGCTACGATAAACATGGCTGAAAAAATATAGAGCATACTTTGATAACTTCCTGTTGTTTCCCGTAACCAAGCAGTCAAGATCGGTCCCACTAATCCGGCAGCTGCCCAAGCAGTTAGAATATAACCGTGAATTGCACTTAATTGTTTGGTTCCAAACATATCTCCAATGTAAGCTGGAATAGATGCGAATCCACCGCCGTAACAAGTAATCGCAATAAATAGAACCACTTGGAATAATACAATATGAGTGATACTTGGTAAAGCAAAGAAAGCAATAATTTGAATTAAAAAGAATGCAGTATATGTGTTTGTTCGGCCAATATAGTCAGAGAAGGAAGCCCAAGCGATACGTCCGGCACCATTAAATACGCCAATTAATCCAACCATTGTAGCAGCTGCTGCTGCACTCATTCCTACAAATTCCTGTGCCATTGGCGATGCCACTGAGATAATGGCAATACCACATGTAATATTAATAAATAGCATAATCCACAAATACCAGAAACGTTTTGTTTTTATAGCTTCATTCGCAGTTAGTTGGGCTAAGTCTTTGGAAACTTTTGCTTTTACGTCTCCTGCTTTGTTATCGAAACCAGCAGGGACCCAGCCCTTTTTAGGTGGTGCTAAATATTGAGCAGAACAAATGATAATCACGAAATAGGAAGCCCCTAAAATAAAGAAGGTGTACATGAGACCTACAGAATTAATTAAAAAGTTAATGATCGGACTACTGATCATGGCTGCAAAACCAAATCCCATGATTGCTAATCCTGTTGCAAGTCCCCTACGGTCTGGAAACCATTTCACAAGGGTAGAAACCGGTGTAATGTAACCGACACCAAGACCAATTCCACCGAATACTCCATAAAATACATATAAGAGATAGATGTTTTCAAGCAATATAGCCAATCCTGAACCGGCAATACCTACTCCAAAGAAACAAGCAGATAAGATACCAGATGTTCTTGGACCGTATTTTTCAACAAAATGTCCTAAAAAGGCAGCTGATAGTCCTAAAAATAGGATGGCGATACTAAATGTGAGTTGCACATCTGTTAATTCCCAATTAAATTGTTCAGTAAGTGGTTTCGTATAAACGCTCCATGCATACACCGAACCGATCGAGATATGAATCCCAACTGCTGACAAGGCAATCAGCCAACGATTTTTTGTTTTCTCCATTGTTATTTCCCCTTTTTTCTGTGATAGTACATCCAAGACGCTGAATCAACCAACTTCTTAAATTAATTGTGTTAATTAGTTCTGATTATAATTGTACATTAGTTCACAAATGTTAGTAGACCCTAAACATGAAGATTTATTGAACATAATTGGAAAAATGACAACCATTATGTTTTCTTATTCATCCACAAAAAAATCCCTTCGAACATGAAGAGATAAATAAAAATTGGTCCCCACTTTGCCGTTGTTCCAAAGTCTTAATACCCGCACTCCTGCAGGTGGGTAATTTCACTATTTTTTTCAACGTCCCTTCGAATGTGGAGGGCTTGTTGGCTAAAATAGATAATTAATTTCCCGTATTAAAAATATCGGTTTAAGACATTATGAACTGACGTGCATCGTAGGACTTTATGATGTTTTCTACTGAAAATATATCATATGTTTCTCCGATTAAATAGTGGAAACACGAGGTGTTGGATGAAATGATTTCCATTACCATCTATTTATGAAGGTCCGGTTGAACCATTTTTATTTGTCGCTTTTTTCAATTTTTTAAGTACTTGAAATTTAAGTTTCTTTTCCGTCAGACTAAACCACATAATGACAATTCCTAAACAGTTAAAGAGGAATACAAATCCAATAATGATTAAGACAAAAATCTCGGTATTAATGATTGTTTTGTAAACCCACAGGTCAAATATAGTCATAAATGACACATCCTTTTTTCTCTATCGACTTTATTTTTCTATTAGGGAGAATGAATTATTCTAATTGTTTCATACTAATTGAGATACTATCCTTTCAGTCATGTCATATAGGAGAGAAAGACATTATGGGAATAAAGGAAAAATACGAACAAAATTTTCACAACAGTATGATTTTAAATATAAATGATATAGAAGAAATACTTGGCGGGAGTTCGGATATTAAAAAGAGGGAGTTTTATTTATACGAAGCAAGCCATATTAAAGCAACCTTGTTTTTTATAGATGGGTTAGTGAATGAAGAAGTGATTGACAAAACCATTATTTCACCGTTAATAACGAAAAGCTATGAATCCATATTGGACAAAACAAGACCAGCTCTTGGTGTTTACTTATCGGAAAGGATTACAAAACATCTCGTTTCAAATCCTTCTATCGCAACAGTTTCCAAGTTTAAAGACGGAATTGACGGGTTACTGAGCGGACAATCTCTTTTATTAGTAGATTTTTGTGAAGAGGCTTTTTTAATTTCGACACCAGGGTGGGATGCCAGAAGTGTCAATGAACCTCAGACAGAGCCTGTTATTAGAGGTCCTAAAGACGGATTTGTGGAGAAACTTTCCACTAATACCGCTCTAGTTAGGCGAAGAATTAAAGACCCTTTTTTCAGAATAGAGTCTTTACAGTTGGGGGAAAGATCAAAAACAGAAATCGCTATTGGTTATATTGAAGGAATTGTTCGAGATGGATTAGTTGATGAGGTGAAACAGCGATTACAAGATATAAAGATTGATGCAATCATAGAAAGTGGATATGTGGAAGAGTTAATTAATGATGCCCCGTTATCGCCCTTTGTTACCGTGCAAGGAACGGAAAGACCAGATAAAGTTTCGGCAGAAGTGTACGAAGGAAGAGTAGCTATATTTGTGGATAACACACCATACGTTTTAATCGTTCCAACCCACTTTTGGCAATTCTTAAATGCCAGTGATGATTACTATTCCCATTATCTCATTGGGAGTTTTTATAGGATTTTGCGTTATATTGCGTTTGTTGTAAGTTTAACTTTACCTTCCATTTACGTGATGCTCGTAAGTTTTCATATTGAAATGCTACCAACACCACTAGCTATCACGATTGCAGCAGGAAGGGAAGCTATTCCATTCCCGGTTTTAATAGAGGCATTAGCCATGGAAATCGCTTTTGAATTGATGCGGGAAGCTGGGTTAAGGATGCCAAAACCGGTTGGACAGGCAGTTAGTATTGTTGGTTCCTTAATTATTGGACAAGCAGCGGTGGACGCTGGATTAGTGTCCCCAATTATGGTCATCGTTGTTGCTACAACAGGTATTGCATCATTTGCCATTCCTAACTACGATGCATCCTATTCACTCAGGTTACTTCGTTTTCCGTTACTTATAGCTTCTGGAACTATGGATTTATTAGGATTTGCTGCAATTTTTGTCATCATTATTATTCACGCCCTCTCTTTGCGTTCATTTGGAGAACCGTTTATGTCCCCTATTTTACCGATGTATGGGACGGATATGAAAGATACGATGGTACGAATGCCATGGTGGTCGAAGAAAAATCGGCCAACTACTGCAAAAGGGGATACGAAAAGGGAAGGATCCAATCAGAAACCTGCACCACCAAAGTCAAACTCTGCATCTAAAGATAGCCAAAAGAACAATAATTCAAATTAGGGGATAAATGATGAAACGACTTTTAGTTATTTTACCGCTATTCTTCCTTTTATCTAGTTGTATCGGGAAAGAGGAAATCAATGATTTAGCACTTGTAATGGCGGTGGGTTTTGATAAAAACGAAGAAGATGAAATTGTTATCACTGCCCAAATTGCTCAACCTGGCGATGTTCGGGGAGATGCAGCAACGGCAGGACAGACTGGGAGTCCATTATGGACAGTGTATGCAGAAGGGAAAAGTATATTTGAAGCGATTCGTAATATAGCGAGGTTTTCCTCAAGAAGGGTCTATTGGGCTCATAATTTTATCATTGTAGTGAATGAACAGGTTGCCAAAGAAGATGGGATTGTGGATGTCATTGACTTTTTTAACCGTAATAATCAACTGAGGATGCGTACGTGGATTGTCATTACTGAGGGAGAAGCTAAAGAAATAGTAGCAACACAAACGGGACTTGAGGTTATTACAGGTGAGTCACTTGATAAGTTATTCCGTTACAGCCGTATCGTTGCGGAAGCACCACGAACGGATATTATGACTTTATCTGCTGCTTATATGGGGGAACATACTCAACCATATTTAGCGATGGTCAGTTTAAAAAATCATGGCATTGATGCCGAAAAAGAATTTGGGGATGTTCCCCAAGTGGAGTTATCAGGAACGGCCATTTTAAAAAATGACAAAATGGTTGGCAAACTGAATCAAAGGGGATGCAGGGGTTTTTATTGGTTTGTGGAAACCGTGGAATCGGGAATAATCCCACTTACATGTCCGGAAGAAGAAGGAAGGGTCAGTGTTGAACTTCGGGAGAATCGATTTGAACTTACTCCTAACTATAAAAATGGTCTAGTGAGTTTTGATGTAAGTGTTGATTCGAAAGCAGACTTGGTAGAATTGGGTTGCCCAACGGAAATGGAACATAGTGAAGTGGTAGATAGTTTAGCGAAACATGTAGAAACGGAATTGAAATCAGAAATCGAAGCTATGTTATCAACGATTCAAGGGGAATTCAAAGTGGATAGTATTCGTCTTGGCCGGACGTTCTATGGGAAGTTCCCGAAAGAATGGGAGGGATTGAAGGATGATTGGGAAGATCTGTTTCCTAATGTACCTATTAACATAGACGTTTCAGTGGAGATCAATGATCCATTACTACTAGAAAATCCAACCAGACCATCGAAGGACTGATAGGTATGAAAACGCAATTATCAAATGGGATGTTAATTGCCCTTATCATTAATATTGTTTATGCAAAAGGGATCGGAGTTACTCAAGGAATTATTGCAAGACAAGCTGGTGGCGATATGTGGATTATTACTTTCCTTTCTGCAATGATTTGTTTAGGGTTTATGGTTATTACAATTTTTATTATTAGAAGATCTCCAAAAGAAAATATGATGGAACAAGCTGGGTCCATGGTCGGGAAATGCGGAGAAAAAGTGGTTGCCGGTTTAGTGTTTTTATTTTTTGTCGGTGCTTTTGGAGGGGTGATGATAACCGTTGTGTATCACCTGCAAGACTATTTTCTTCCGGATGCTCCTACCATTTTGTTTATCATAGTATCGATTGTAGTTGGTCTGTATGGGGCATATGCAGGAATCGAAGTTATAGCCCGTCTCTCAATGCTAGGTGTCTTCTCCATCGTGATCTTAAATGTGCTTATCCTGTTTGGTTCCCTTTCTTATTTCGAGATTAGGCATTTTCTGCCAATCATGAGAAATGGTGTGATGAAGGCTTTTTTAATCACGGAACATCATAATGCTGATTGGGCCATGGCTATCATGATGGTTTCAATCCTATTGCCAATGGTCAAGGAACAAAAGAAATGGGTTGGTTCAGGAGTTAGGGGAGTGGTTTATGGGGCATTGTTTATTGTACTTTGGCCTATATTAAATGTTGGTGTTTTATCACCTTAAGTGGTCGGACAATATATTGTTTCCTGTATGCAAATGGCAAGAAGTGCGGAAATCGGGCTTTTTATACATAGATACGAATTAATTATGATTATATTTTTCTCCATATCTGCACTCGTCCAAGTAATGATTAGTATTTTATGTACAACCATTGCTTTAAAACATGTAACAGGAATTACAAAGTTAAACAAACTAATTTTTCCTGTATCACTACTCCTTGGAGCGTTTGGATATTGGGTGGTGGAGGATCATATTCGTGCCATGGACTTATTAACATATTATTGGCCAATCATGGCTAATCCTATTGGACTAGGTCTTCCTTTGTTAATCTTTTTATTAGGTTTTTTTTTTCAAAAGAAATAGGGGAGCCAATGAAAAGTAATACTAAAACTGAACCCGTCCTCCTATTTAAGGACGGGTATTTATTTTATTCTTATTTGGTTTCCGTTTTGAGGTGGAGTTTCCGCTAGTATAATCGTACGTTGCTTCCACACCACTGTTCTTTAGTGCTCCACTGGTTACTTGATACTGTCGTTTATCCCGATAAGGCATCTTATACTGCTCCTTTCATATCTTTCATCATGTTTATCCTATTGTTCCAATTCATGTAATCCTTCATTCCTTTATTTCAATTGGGTATATTATAAACGACGTTTTAAACATAATCGTCCTTTACTGAAACGTAGTGAACTGGACTGAAAGGAGTAATTTCATGGTAAAATGGAATGAAGAAGCAGCACCAAACTTAAATTTGAAACCATTAACATTAAAAACATCTAAGTTTATAGGGAAAGATGATAAAAAGAACCATGAGTTTTCCGAAGAACTTGCTGATGGTGGCGAGCGGGATGAAATCATTGAGCAACAAATAAGAGATGATTAGCTCTTCCACGAGGCTAACTTACTTGAATATTCAAAAGGACACTACAAGTATAGTGTTCTTTTTTAATGATGTTTTTTGTCAATGCCTTAACTTCAATGGGGTTAGGTAATTATGGGATGGCATCTGCAGTCAGCATGAGGACAGATCTTATAACAATTTACACAAAAAATTATGGCTCAAGTAGGGCTATACGCCATGGATGGGGCAAAGATATTTGTGAAAAATCGTTGGTTTGAAAAGCCTCCACAAAGTCTTGATCGCAATGAATTGCAAAAATAAAAGAATAAACAAAGAAAAACAACACAACCTATATGCTGTATGAAAAGAATGGAAACAGGAGGATTTACTATGAACAAGCACCGTCGATTTAACTTCATACTTGCCAGTTTCATCTTGATAGTCAGTATTGTTACCCCTTTTCAAGTAGCAAATGCGTATGAACAAATTCCCACTGCTGGTATTGTTGTCAATGGAAAAACGGTGGATGGAATTGATCCAATCAGATTAAATGGTACATATTATCTTCCATTTACCAAACTTGCAAAAATACTTGGCTACAATGATCTTCGTTTTGAGTCCCCTACGAAAACATATGAGATTACGGATGGTTCCACAACCGTACGGATAACAATGGGAGGGACACGTGCCAGGAGGGGAGATGAATATATTAATATTCAAGCTCCGAGATGGATCAATGAAACGGGTTATGTTTCTTTAGCCGCAGCAAGTAGTTTATTTAATTCCTATATTTACTTTAAACCAGAGAATGGTTCGATCCAAGTGGAAAAACCAGCAACAAAGTATATTGTACAGCGTGGGGATTCTCTTTGGTTAATTGCTCAGGCACACCATACGACAGTTGCAAAATTAAAGGCTATTAATGAACTAACATCGGACCTTATTTATCCTAACCAAGTGTTAAAGCTCCCTGCTTGGGAAGATTCGAAAGAAACAGAACCAATCAAAGAGAAAAAACCGGTAAGTGACAATAACCCTGCACCGAGGTCAGAAGTAGCAAATGCTATTATTGGGGAAGCGAAAAAGTATATTGGAGCAGGTTATAAATTTGGGGCAACGTATCAGGAAGCACCATATTTATTTGATTGTTCTTCCTACACACAGTTTGTGTTTGGAAAACATGGTATTGCCCTGCCTCGTAATTCCCGTCAGCAAGCAAGTGTAGGGACACATGTGGCAGTTTCTAATTTAGAACCGGGGGATTTAGTATTTTTCTCTAGTCCAGACCTTTATTCCGATGGCCGTGTAGGTCACCTTGGGATCTATATTGGCAATGGAGATATGATTCACGCATCCTCATCAAGAGGAGTTCATATTGCAAGGGACTTCCTAAATATTGGTTATTGGAAGCAAAACTATTTATTTGCTAAAAGGGTTATTGATTAAATAAGGAGAAGAGGCTGGGACATTTGTCTAGTCTCTTTTTTAAAAGGTAAGAATTTATAAGTTTTTGCACCGTCGGGCAAGTTGTCTAGCTCCAGCGCCTACGGGCTCGGATCACTTCAGGACTTTTCGGAAGCCAAAAAGCGACTTCTGTCAAAGTCCTTCCAGTGACTTTCGCCCGTGACCAAGGCGCTTGCGCTTTTCTTATTGCATCTAATTTGAATAAATTCACTTAAAAAACTGAAAAATATAAGTGTTTACAATTCAATCACTTCTTGACGGTAGCCTTATTACGGGAGGATAGTGATTAACGAGGAGATGATAATATGCAGAAAGCATATGTGAAAGTGTTCCTGGTATTGGTTTTAACAATTGGGTGTATGGTTTCTGGTGAACATGTTTTTGCGGAGTATTTATCAAATCCAGATGATGTTAAAGAGGAATGGTGGTGGAAAGATAAGGAGAATGATGATTCAAGGGAAACGGATCAACCTCCACCTTTAGAAGGGGGAGGTGAAATGTCGGAAAGACAGCAATTGCCTGTTTCCAATATTTTATTACAGCAGCAATATCCTGAAACAGTTGTCTTACAAGGGGCAACAGGGGACAATCGTGTGGCGTTAACTTTCGATGATGGGCCAGATCCACGTTTTACAGAACAAGTTTTAGATGTATTAAATGAATATGATGTTCCTGCCACTTTTTTTGTCATGGGTGCTAGAGCAGACGCGTATCCTGCAATTGTAACTCGCATTCAAGAAGAAGGACATATCATAGGAAACCATACTTATTGGCATCCTAATTTGGTGGAAGAAGGGGAAATTTCTACACTAGAAAGAGAAGTAACACAAACAGAAGATAAACTTGCGGATATTATTGGTTACAGGACAAAATTATTTCGGGCACCATATGGATTTTTATATAATGAACTAGTGGAAAAATTAGCGGAGATGGAGTATACGGTTGTGGGATGGTCCGTAGACTCATTGGATTGGAGAGAAGGGCCACCAGAAGAAATCGCTTATAATGTATTAAGTAATGTTCAACCTGGAGCAATCATTCTCATGCATGATGGTGCGGAATGGGAAGGGGATCGGACGAATACAATTGAATCTCTTCATCAGATCATTCCAGCACTACAGGCGCAAGGGATAGAATTTGTAACGGTGCCTAATTTATTAAATATACCATACCAAAAATAATTTTTTATAAGGTAAGAGGTGTAATTGAGGAGGAGCCATATAAAGTGGTTCCTTCTCTTTTGGTTCCTTATAAAAATTGGCTCTTTTCGCATTGATAGTTGTTTTTAAAGCGAAATTTTTTGCTTGGATACACTACAGGCGGACGCTTGATTGACTCGTTGTTGGAGTCGCCGCCTTTCACTTCTCCAAGCTTTTCTCAAAAAGCAACAAAGTTTCCGAATAGAGCCTAAAAAATTAAATAGATTTTATGAAGGTTTATTCAATTACTTGGAAACCTCTTTTAAAAGGAATTTATAAGTTTTGGATTCGGGCATTGTCTAGCACAAAATTTTTCTTACACGTCTCAAAATATTCAGTTATAATAGTTTAGTAAAGTTGGTGTCTCTATTAGGCTCATTAAATAATTCTACCGACTTTTATATCATGAGAGACAAGTGGTGATGAGAGAGAATGGTTAAAGTCCGAAAAACAAAGAAGATTTTCTTAGTTTATTGTATTGCAATTATTATTTTTATTACAGGTGCATTTGCTTTTTATCAACTGACTCAACAGAATCATTCCATACCAGTAGATTCGGTGGAGAAAGCAGCAAGTATCGTTAAGGAGAGGGTTCCTTTCCAACCTACTAGGGGAGAGGCTGCCGCTTGGGGGAGAATTGAAGAACCGGTCCGTATCACTTTTGTAGGGGATGTATTATTAGATTTAACTATTAAAGAAACGATTAGAACTAAAGGACATGATTACCCGTTTGTATATGTGAAAGATGATCTTCAAAGCGTAGACTTAGCAGTGGCTAACCTAGAAACGCCGTTAACAAAAAGAGATTCCAGTTATAAAGACACGAATCAGCGATTTAACTTTCAATCCAATCCAGAAGATTTTCAAGGGATAATTAATGCGGGATTTGATCTTGTATCATTAGGAAATAATCACGCTTTAGACTATGGGGAGAAGGGTTTACTGGATACCATGGAAGCCTTAGAAGATTATGGATTTGATTATATTGGTGCCGGACGTACTATTGATGAGGCATTCCAGTCACAAACCTATAAGATTAACGGTAAAACAATCAGTATCATGGGAGCGACGAGATTTGTTCCAAGCGGCAGTTGGTATACCTTTGGACAAAATACCCTTGCTGGGGTTGCTGGCGCTTATGATCTGGACTATTTAGTTGAAATGGTAAAGCGGGAAAAAGAAGGAACAGATTACCTAGTTTTATATATTCACTGGGGAATTGAGCGGACTGACCGTCCTGCTGAATACCAAAAATACTATGTAAGGAAATTAGTAGAAGCAGGTGTGGATGCCATCGTTGGTCATCATCCGCATGTACTACAAGGCTTTGAATATTATGATGGGGTCCCTGTTGCGTATTCATTGGGGAATTTCTTGTTTCCTGATTATGTTACTGGACCTACAGCAGAAACTGGTTTATTAACATTAACGTTTGATGACGGAAAAATAGGGATGGAGTTTAAGCCATATTATATTTATAAGGATCAAATCATTCCCTTATCAGACGATGAACAAAAGCGAATTTTAAATAAGCTGGAAAACCTTTCGTATGATGTAAAAATTGATGGATATCAAATTATAGATTTAAGGTAAAGTAAGAGACTAACAGATAATTAGATTAAGGTGGTGTGTCGCAATTCTGGATACATCACCTTTTTATGTGGTTTACTGAGATTCAGGAATATTCAGTAATAACATGTTATTTATGTCTCTTTTGGTAAGACTAAAATGGAAGGAGGAGATGGTAATGCCGCGAAAAACTGCTGCCCCCCCAGAAAATGTGAATATGGAAAATGAAGACATACGAAAGAGACAAAACGGAAATCCAGAAGATGAAATTTCGAAATTAAACAGGTTGTTAGCCACTGTATTAAACTATCTATCCGATGATGAAGTGGAGGAAATTGATATAGACTCCCTGCTTGATAACACAGAAGGCTTACGGGAGTGGTGGGAGAAATATCGGGAAGATAACCGTAAACATATGGAAGAAGAAATCATCCAATCCCTCGCGAACTTAACTATCGATGATTTAGAAAGTATTCAAGAAAAGATTAAAGAGCTAGAAGAATAACAGAAAAAGGGTGTCCTAAAAGTGAATCTTTTAGAAACCCCCTTTGGTGCTCCCTATTTTTCTTTTCTGCCGATAAAACTCATTAATCGTCCGGTCTTCCCTTTATCACGACGGTGTGAGAAGAAGAGACTTGTTTCACAGGAGGTGCAATATTTAGACTGCACAATGTTCTCCTGCTGGATCCCGGCAGCTTCCATCAAAAATCGATTTAATGCTTTTAAATCCAATGAATATTGTCCTGTGTCCACTTCGTTATAAACTAAATTTTCCCCGCTTTTTCCAAGAACTTCGTTGACAAACTGAATTACATAATCATCAACCACATAACAGCAAGGTCCAATGGAAGGTCCAATGGCTGCGTGAATATCACGAGGATGGATACCTTCCTTTTCCTGCCAAAGTCTAACCATCTCACCGGCGATATCTTTAACTGTGCCTTTCCAACCTGCATGGGCCACGCCCAATAATTTTTTCTTAGGTTCTAAAAAAAATAGAGGGACACAATCTGCATAAAAAGAAGCTAAAAGAATATTGGGTTCTTTCGTATAGAGACCATCAGTACCAGTAATGCTGCTCTCATAATCAAAAACTCCTCTCCCTGCATCTTCCGCTGTGATTTCCTCGATTCTATTTTCGTGAATTTGTTCACCACACACCCAATTGGCAGGTGTAAATGAAAGGAGGTCTCCAATGCGTTGTCTGTTTTCGAGGACTTGTGAGGATTCATCATTTACATGTAGACCAACGTTTAACGATGTAAATGGTTTTTCACTAATCCCCCCATTTTTTGTAGTGAAACCTACAGTAAGGTCAGGGAGTAGTGAATCCCAATGATCAAGTTTCAAAATTTGCTCATTTAATAATGAAAATGGTTCCTTAAACACGATCTTGTCCCCCATAGATTAGATTTATTTTTATTTTATCATATGTGATATTAACATATTCGTTTCAGAGATTTTACTTTGTCAGCCAAACGTATATTCGCTATAATAGATTGGAAGAGTGGAGGGAGAATGATGTTTGGTAAACGATCTTTAAATGATTTAATAGACGATTTAAAAAAAGATGAACACATTGCTCATTGGCATGAAATGAAAGAAGAACCTGCATCCACCGTACCGTTCCCCAAATCAATGGATGACCGCATTATAGATGCTCTCAGAAAACGGGGGATTGAGGCATTATATACCCATCAGGGCAGTTCCTTTCAGGCAGTGATGGACAGGAAAAATATTGTGGCAGTAACACCAACTGCTTCCGGAAAAACATTGTGCTATAATTTGCCAGTTGTTCAGCGCATTTTAACTAAACCGGAATCACGTGCCCTTTATTTGTTTCCAACAAAAGCATTGGCACAGGATCAAAAGACAGACATGAACACATTCATTGATCAACTAGACGTAAATATCAACAGTTATACATATGACGGGGATACCCCTGCTAACATCAGACAGATTGTGAGAAAGGCAGGTCATATTGTAATCACGAATCCAGACATGTTACATTCTGCCATTTTGCCCCATCACCCGAAATGGATTTCTTTATTTGAAAACTTGGAAACGGTTGTTATTGATGAACTTCACACCTACAGGGGAGTGTTTGGTTCCCATGTGGCTAATGTCATCCGCCGTCTGAAACGAATTTGCAGATACTATGGAAGTGAACCCACGTTTATTTGCACATCGGCAACGATAGCTAATCCAAAAGAATTAAGCTCTGAACTTATTGGGGAGAAAGTAGAACTGATCGATAATAACGGCGCCCCAAAGGGGAAGAAACATTTTGTGATGTACAATCCCCCTGTAGTAAATAAACAATTAAATATTCGAAAAAAAGCGATGAGCGTAGTTAATGACATTGCAGCTACTTTTTTAAAAGAAAGAATTCAGACCATCGTTTTTTCCCGAAGTCGTGTCAGTGTAGAGATTATATTAAGCCATCTTCAGGAATTGGTGAAAAATGAACTACAGCGGAAATCTATCAGGGGCTATCGGGGTGGTTACTTACCGAAGCAACGCCGGGAAATTGAACAGAGTTTAAGGAATGGGGAGACAATCGGTGTGGTTAGTACTAATGCACTGGAACTTGGGGTGGATATTGGCCAGTTACAAGTTTGTGTCATGAATGGTTATCCAGGTTCTGTTGCCTCGAGTTGGCAACAGGCAGGCCGGGCAGGCCGAAGGAAAGATGAGTCGGTCGTTATTATGGTGGCTAATTCTAGTCCAATTGACCAGTATATCTTTCAACATCCTGAATTTTTCTTTGAAGGTTCTCCAGAAACCGCTCGGATTAATAAAGATAATCTTATTATTTTGGTGGATCATTTGAAATGTGCTGCCTATGAACTCCCGTTTGAAAAAGGGAGCACTTTTGATGGTGTAGAAGTAGAAGAGATCCTTGAATATTTGACAGAGGAAAGGGTTCTTCATCATCAAAGGAATAAATGGTTTTGGATGAATGATGCCTTTCCTGCTCATAACATCAGTCTCCGTTCGGCCGCTCAGGAAAACGTGGTAATCATCGATCAGACGAAAGTGGAAAAGCACCGTGTGATCGGAGAGATGGATACTTTCAGTGCCATGACGCTTCTCCATGATGAGGCCATATATCTTCACGAAGGAACACAATATCAGGTAGAGTATCTCGACTGGGACGAGAAAAAAGCTTTTGTGAGAGAAGTGGATGTGGAGTATTATACGGATGCAAATTTAGCAGTACAATTGAAGGTATTAGATGTGGATATGGAGAAACAGTTAGGCAATGGTACATTAGAATATGGAGACATGATGGTGACAGCAATGGCTACCATCTTCAAGAAGATAAAGCTTGAATCCTTTGAAAATATAGGGTCTGGTCCGATTCATTTGCCCGAACAGGAACTGCACACAAATGGCGTTTCGTTATCTTTTCATCCGGAACAGATGGAACGGTTTGATAAAAAAGTGGTGGAACAGCTTTTGTTAGGTGTTGCCCATGTGGTACAACATGTGGCGTGTGTCCGTGTGATGTGTGATAAAAACGATTTACACGCAGTTCCTGAAGTGAAAGCAATACATTCGGAAAAACCAACTGTTTATTTATATGATAGGTATCCTGGTGGTATTGGATTAAGCGAAAGTGTTTATAAGCAGATGGAGAATATTTTACAGGAAGCAAAAAATTATATTGAAGGTTGTCCGTGTGAAGAAGGATGTCCTTCTTGTATTGGCATAGCAGGTGCCACAGAAGGGAATATGAAAACAACTGTGAAACAATTGATAAACAGCTGTTTAACGAATACAGGCAGGGGATAGAAATGAGTATAAAATCAAAATTACAACGTATGAAGACTCACTTAAAAGCGGAAGACACACATGACGGACTTGTGGAAAAACTGGAAGATAGTCCACCTGTTCTCGTTTTTGCCGATTCTGACCGGGAATTAGCTGAAAAATGGAAGAAGCATGGATTTGATCCCTTCTCCTTTGGGGACCAGATTTCCTACCGAAAACGGTCCTTTTATCCATGGAAAAATAGTGCTGAAAAGAGAGATATTGAGACGACTTACAAATTATGGGACGAATATTCCCATGAGCACCCCCTTTCTTGTAAGGATGTCCCACTCCACCGAATGTTGTTCTTTGATACGGAAACTACTGGTCTATCCACTGGAGCAGGGAATACGATCTTTTTAATAGGGTATGCCCGTGTTTTAAAAGAAGGAATTGAGGTTATACAACATTTATTAGGTGATCCGTCTTCGGAAGGGGCGTTTCTTTATGGTTTTCTTCAGGATTTCCATGAGGAGGATTATTTGGTCAGTTATAACGGGAAAGCCTTTGATTGGCCTCAAGTCCGATCCCGTCATACGTTTGTAAGGGATCAGGTTCCAAGACTGCCTGCCTTTGGACATATTGATTTGTTGCACGCTGCAAGAAGACTTTGGAAACATGAACTTCCGTCTTGCCGGCTTTCGATTGTGGAAAAGGAAAAACTGGGGATATTCCGGTCAAATGACACTCCTGGAAGTATGGCACCAATTCTGTATTACGAGTACTTGCAGGAAGAAGATCCGGAGCACTTGCTTGGAATCATTGAACACAATAATCAAGATGTCCGATCGTTAATAAGTCTCTTTGTTGCCATTTCCAATCGTATATTTTTTCAATCACAATCCCCGTTCTCTCAAATGGAACACATCCAAATCGGAAACTGGCTCGAACAGACCGGAAATTTGGAAGGGGCAAAGGGGCATTATATAACAGCTTCTAACTATGATGACAAAGACAGTGGGGACGCTTTTTATCGTCTTGGTCTCCTTTTGAAAAAAATGGGAGATGTTGCAGATGCAAAGAAATCGTTCACCAAATGTGTTCAAATAAGCCCATTTTGCCACATAGACGCATATATTGAACTTGCCAAACTGGCTGAACATCAGGAAAAAGATTATTTGCTTGCACATGCTTATGCTAGAAAAGCCAAACAAGGTTTAAAAGGATCTCAACGTCTAACGAAAAAACAGACGGATTTATTGTCCGCTGTAAAAAAGCGAGTGGAACGCTTGGAAAAGAAACTTGGATAATAGGGAGGTGAATCGTTTGAAGGAGGAAAATAATCGTACGAATATGGATGTTATCCGTACTACACGCCCATTTAATTTATTATCTGACACGGAATTTATGGAGATGACTGGCAATAGCAAACGTCATTCTTTCAAGGAAAATGAATTCCTTTTCCATGAGGAAGATGAGGAAGTTGAGATGCACTTTTTATTGCAGGGATTAGCAAAAAACGTCCTCCACCGTGAAAATGGGCAGCCATTTTCTGTCCGCTTTTATTATCCAGGAGACTTAATTGGTACATTGATCCTCCTCGCCGGAAATCAATTAAACTTTTCGGTGCAGGCCCTGGAACGTTGTGAAACAGTCCAATTTAATAAAGCCGCATTCCTTAAAGTGATGACAGAAAACAAACTGTTTTCTGATGTGATCCTTGGAGAAATCGGAGACAGGATGAAATCACTCTATGAGGAAATTAAACGGAGTCGTTCCAATGGGGACACGGAGAATATTCCATTATACCGAACAAGGATTCGAACGATTATGGAGAAGGTACCTGCAATTTTAACAGAAAGAACCATTAAAGAAGCAGCACGTACCATTTCAGAACTCCGTAAGCCAGGGTTAATTGTTTGGGACAGGGATAAAAAACTTGTTGGAATCATAACACAGCATCAAATTGTGGATGCCCTCATGCAAGGGAAAGGGAATGAGTATGTTCAGGATTGGGCATTTAGGGGGGCGAGAACGATTCAAGAGGATGCTTTCTGTTATGAGGCTTTACCATCGTTTAAAGATGAGCATGTAGATCTACTGCCTGTGTTAAGAAAAAAGAAAGTGGTTGGAATAGTAACTGCAGAATCTTTTCTTTTATTACAGGATTCGAAATACATTAATTTATCTTTTGAATTACAGCATGCTGACAGTCCGGAAGCACTGGGGAAACTCTCACCAAAAAACAATGAACACTTCATCTCTTTTACCGATGCCCTACTACGAGATGGGACACCAGCCTCGGAGGTTTGTGAGCTCATTTCCAATTATAATGATCTGATCCACAGGAAAGCAATTAAGATTGCGTTAAAGGAAATGAAAGAGGAAGGGTATGGTCTGCCTCCAGTTAACTATTGTTTCATTGTCATGGGTAGCCAAGGAAGGAAGGAACAGGCTTTTAGTACCGATCAGGACAATGGTTTTATACTTGATAATTATGAACACCTTCCCCATCAGAAAGATATAATAAACTATTTTAAATATTTTGCAGAAAAGATAAATCGGATGTTGGTCATGTGTGGATTCCCAGAATGTACCGGTGGCATCATGGCACGGGAGGAAAAGTGGTGCAGAAGCCTTCAAAGCTGGACGGAGGAAGTTAAGAGGTGGGTTAAAGAAACAGATTCACAGGAAGTAAGGGATTTTACAATCTTTGTGGATTACCGCCCCGTTTTTGGTGATTTTGATTTAGCTATTCGTCTGCGGGAAGCTGTCACTCCAACTATCCAAAAGGGGAAAATACTTCATGCCATGCTCATGAAAGATACGATTCGGTTTCGTGTACCGATTAATTCATTCAATAAAATCGTTACGAAGGGTAAATCAAAATCCTTCGATCTCAAGAAATCAGCAATGATGCAAATCGTAAATGGTGTTCGAATATTTGCTATTCGATATGGGATTATGGAAGTAAGTACGTCAAAACGCTTAGATGAACTGGAAAAGGCAGAAGCTTTTCATCCCCGGGATGTAAAAAATGCAAAACTTGCATTGGATTATCTTCATTTATTTCGAATTAGGGAGCACATGAATCAGTTAAAAAGTAATATTCCCCTTTCCAATGAATTGTCCATAACATCGCTGACAAAAGAGGAAAAAAAGAGGCTGAAAGAATCTTTAACGATTGCGAAGAGGTTGCAGCAAATCAGTGAATTAAGTTTTGCAAAGAATCGGGGGATATAGATGGAAATATCTTTTTTTCAAGTACTAAAATATTTTGTGTATGATTTCCATCGTTTTAAAAGCTATCGACTTCGTTTTATTTGGGAAAATAAAAGACTGTTTGACCAAAACTTAGCAGTTTTTCAAGAATCTCAGTTTTCCCCCTATGTTATGGATCTGCCATTAGATGAGATAACATTTACTGTATTTGATTTGGAAACAACCGGTTTTTTTCCAAAGATAGGGGATGATGTGATCGCCATCGGAGCGATGAAAATTAACTTAAAGAATATGAAGTTCCCGGAACATTTCTATGAAATTATCAAACCCTTCAAAGAACCTTCCGAAGATGTTTTGGAGCTTACAGGGTTAACAAGAGACGAAGTGAAAAATGGAAAGTCTTTTCCCGACGCCTTTGCAAATTTTTTATTGTTTTCCCATAATACCGTTCTTGTTGCGCACCCAGCCAGCTTTGATGTTCCATTTTTGCAAATCCAAGCCAAAAGATGGGGGTTTCCTAACTATTCACCCAAGTACATAGATTCTTATGAAATGGCCCAAGTCTTGTATCCCCATGAAAACCAAAGCTTAGATGATTTGTTATCCCGGTTTGAAATTGAGAAAAAAAATAGGCATCATGCGCTGCATGATGCTGATATGACTGCAAAATTGTTTCAAAAGTTTGTTGTCGAATTAAAAAAACATGGTATTTTTACTTATTCCGATTGGGATAAGGCAATGAAAAACCGGAAAAAAGTTATTCGGAGAAGGCGGCCAAACCACGTATAATTCTATTTTTCTGGACGAGGTCCTGGTTCTAAACCGGATTTGGAAACTGTCATTATTGGTTCCACTGTAATATCTTCTTCCACTCTTACTTGGCACGATAACCGGCATGATTGATCGAGGCCTTTTCGAGCAAAGGCTTCTTTTTCTATTTCTGTTAGAGCTCCTAAATCTCCACTTAAAACGTTTATTCTACAGGTAGTGCATTTTGCTTTTCCACCACATCGGTGGAGTATATCTACTCCATGATCCTCAAGTGCAAGGACAAGTTTTGTCCCTTTAGCTACTTCAAATGTATCAAAACCAGGTACTGTAATGTTTACTCCCATTGATACTCTCCCTTCCTGAAAATACTTATAGTATTCCATCAATTCCCGATTTTTCACAAACTTAAACATCACTATATTTCCCAGGAGAGCGCAGAAAGCCTAATTATTCGAGGGATTTTCTTATTGAAGTGGAAGTTATGACAACAGAGATGTGAGGGAAATGACGAAAATTAATATTTTTTGTTGAAGGAAATAAAAAACTACTTGTTAATAATCTAATTTGGCCTTAAACTGAATTGGAATTATACATTGTGAAGGGAAGATGAGAAAGTGGCTAAACTATTTTTAGTATCTTTTTTTGTGGTAATTGGTATGACTTTTTATATGTTTCAATGATAGTTGCCTAGTTTTTGCTTAAATTTACCTTGAAATAGAAATTTAGACGGTAAAATTAGGTTACTACACTAGTACTTTTCAGTCGTTTTAACATAGTTTGTTATTGAATCAAAAAATAAAGGAGGAAATAACACTATGTTTAGCCCACGACCAGGAGTACCAGCAGGACCTGGAGCAGCACCGGCAGGACCTGCACCAACAGCAGCTCAGTACTATCCGCCACGGGTAGCACCAGCTCGTCAAGCAGTAAGACAGTTTAATGTTGATCATGTAGTACCTGTAGTACACCCTAGCCATACAACAAATGTAGTAAATAACAATTGGAGATATTACCACAGCTTCCCTCATTCAGAATCTACGGTGTGCCGTACTACTTGTCAGGACTTTATTTGCCCACCACGACGCGGATGCTAATTTTATAGCTAAAAGCGGACCAGATTATTCTGGTTCGCTTTCACCTTTATATCAGTACAGAGAGCTTAAATATGTTATAGTTATTTAAATTGCTTGGAAGGGGAGAAAGAAATGTACCCGGTTTTAGCCATTTCAGGTTATAAACCTCACGAACTTGGCATATATAATGAAAAACATGTCCAATTAGATCATTTAAAGTATGCGATCAAAAAAAAGCTACAAGAACTTGTGGAGGAATTTGGGATACAATGGATTCTCACAAGTGGCCAGCCAGGTGTTGAACTGTGGGCTGCGGAAGCGGCTATTGGACTAAAAGAAATGTACCCAATCAAAGTGGCAACTTTAGCACCATTTTATGAACAACAGGAGCGATGGAGTGATCCTGTGAAAGAATTATATACTTACATATGGGAACAAAGTGATTATAATGATTATATATCAAAACGGAAATACGAACATTCTTCCCAACTTCGCCAAAAGAACCAATTCATTATTGATAAATCGGATGCCTTTTTGGTCCTTTATGACGAACATTTAGAAGGTAGTCCAAGTTTCTATTTAAACTATGCAAAGAAGCGAGAAGCGGTCTCTGACTTTCCTATTTTCTACCTCACTCCAGATGACATTGAAGATGTGATCCGGGAATCTCAGGAAGAAAATAATTGGAATTGACAAGCTACACGCTTTTTGAAAAAATAAAATAAACAGATCGATTAATAGAGGTGAACTTAATTGAGCCAAAAACGAATAAGCCGTCTCACACAAAAGGATATTCTTGAGAAAGATTTTAAATCAGGGCTCCGCGGTTACAATCAAGAAGAAGTGGATCAGTTCCTTGACCAGATTATTAAAGACTATGATGCCTTTGAAAACAGAGTAAACTGGTTAGAAAAAGAAGTGGAACGCCTGAAAAAAGAAGCTGTCCAATTAACGGAGCACACGAAACGTCAACAGCAGCCTCAACAGTCTCCGCCGCCTGGGAATACGAACTATGACATTTTAAGGCGTCTGTCTAATTTAGAAAAGCATGTCTTTGGGAATAAGCTTCAAGGGTAAAAGGAGCGGACATATTGATAGAAGTCTATATTGATGGGGCCAGTGCTGGTGATCCGGGGCCTTCTGGTGCTGGAATATTTATTAAAAACCGTGGAGAATTAATTCGAGAGAGTATTCCTTTAGGAACAATGTCCAATCACGATGCTGAATTTCAAGCTCTGATACATGCGTTAAAACTATGCCGTGATTATGGATTTCGTCTACTCTCGATCCGAACAGATTCACAAATACTAGAAGATGCCCTTGACAAAAAATATGTTAAAAAAGATCGGTATCGTGTCTTACTTAATGAATCACTGGACTTAATTGAAAAAGAATTTGACTATGTTTTTGTGAAGTGGATTCCAAGCAAACAAAACAAAGAGGCAGATCAATTGGCAAGAAGAGCTGTTCAGTCATCAAAGGGAAAAAAAGGAACTTGAAGGCTCTAGATAGTTATGTTATTATAGATCTTGTCGCTTAAACGACAACCATTTATGTTTGAGTAATCGCTGCTTCATTTGAAGTAGAGGAAAGTCCATGCTCGCACAGTCTGCGATGACTGTAGTGTTCGTGCCTAGCGAAGTCATAAGCTAGGGTAGTCTGGTCTCGACTGGACTAACGGCAGGGAAAACACCTACGTGAATTTCGGTTCATATGGTGTGAATACCTTGAAAGTGCCACAGTGACGAAGTCTGTCTGGAAACGGACAGAGTGGAACGGGGTAAACCCCACGAGCGAGAAACCCAAAATTAGGTAGGGGCATCCCCAGGAAGGAATTGAACGGAATGGGGAACAGACAATTTGTCTGTAGACAGATGATTGCTGCCTGAGTACGAGGGCCGACACCCGTTTGTAGTACGATGGTACAGAACATGGCTTACAAAACATGAATGGCGTCAACACTTTTAACGATGATATAACCCTACGATTCCAATTAAGGTATCGTGGGGCTTTTTCATGTCCAAAATAGTAAAAACATTGAACCTTTACACACTTTGCGCCATACTAGTAAAGAATTGTACATTCTCAGGTGAAAGGATGAAGATCTGTGGAATCCGTAACGTTAATTGCAACTGCGGCAATGGGGTTAGAATCGGTTGTAGCAGAAGAAGTAAGGGCTTTAGGGTATCAGGATGTGACTGTGGAGAATGGGAAGGTGATTTTTGAGGCAGACCCTTCAGGAATTGCGAGGGCAAATCTCTGGTTAAGGACAGCGGATCGGGTGAAACTCCTTGTTGGTCAATTTACGGCACTAAGCTTTGAGGAACTATTTGAAAAAACAAAGGCATTGCCCTGGTCCGATTACATATCGGAAGATGCTGAATTTCCTGTTATCGGGCGATCTGTGAAATCAAAACTCTTTTCCATATCAGATTCACAGGCAATTGTAAAAAAAGCAGTTGTAGAAAGTTTAAAACAAAAATATAATATCAGCTGGTTTGAAGAGAAAGGGTCTTTGCATCGAATAGAAGTTGCCCTTTTGAAGGATGTGGCAACGTTAACGATTGATACAAGTGGTACTGGGTTACATAAACGGGGATATCGTTATTTACATAATGAAGCGCCATTAAAAGAAACACTAGCTGCTGCCATGATTAAATTAACGAATTGGCATCCGGATCGTCCGTTTGTAGATCCGTTTTGCGGATCTGGTACACTGCCAATTGAAGCAGCAATGATAGGTCAAAATATAGCGCCTGGAATTAACCGCGAGTTTGCCTTTGAAAACTGGGACTGGTATAAAAAGGAGTGGTACGATCTTGCTCTTCAAGAAGCGGAAGATATGGCAAAGTATGATCAGCCCCTTCAAATTTTTGGGTCTGATATTGACCATAACATGATTGAACTTGCAGTGAACAACGCCATGGAAGCAGGATTTCCGGATCAAATTAAATTCAAGCAGATGCAGGTAAAGGACTTTACAACAAAAGACGAATACGGAGTAGTTGTTGGCAATCCCCCATATGGTGAACGGATGAGTGAAAAGGCGTATGTGGAAAACTTATACCGGGAACTGGGACGAACATTTCGTCCGCTGGAAACTTGGTCCGCCTATTTTATTACTTCGCATGAATACTTTGAAAAATTGTACGGAGCAAAAGCCACAAAGAAACGGAAGTTGTATAACGGTAATATCCGAACGGACTTTTATCAGTACTGGGGTAAACGTCCCCAAAAAAAATAAAAACTACTTAATTACTTACCACTGTTTATATAAAACGGTGGTAAGTTTTTTATTTCGCAGAAGTATGTTAATTTTTCTTTGTTCTTTTTCCTCCCCTGCACCACTTCGTAATCAAAACTAGAAGCGTGTTTTATTCCAGATTCAATCGATTCATTGAATCAGCTATCCAATCAAAACGGAATGCATGGATTTACTATATATGCAAATAGTAATCTTATGAAAAATTGGAGCTTTGAAAAGGAGTTCATTATGAAAAAAATAGAAGTGAAGAACTTAACTAAAGTATTTGGTTCTCATCCTAAGAAAGGAATATCACTTTTACAAGAAGGAAAATCAAAGGATGAGATCCTAAGGGAAACTGGGATGACAGTTGGAGTAAACAGGGCGTCCTTTGATGTGGAAGAAGGAGAATTTTTCGTAATTATGGGGCTCTCTGGTAGCGGGAAATCAACATTAATTCGTCTTATAAATCGGTTGATCGAACCTACAGATGGAGCTATTTATTTAGATGGGGATGATATCTCCAAAATGGACAAAACAGCATTATTAAATGTTCGCAGGAAAAAACTTGGAATGGTATTTCAACGTTTTGCTTTACTTCCACATCGAACCATATTGAATAATGTGGAATTCGGACTGGAAATACAAGGACTTGATCCTGAGGAAAGGGGTAAAAAAGCAAAAGAAGCGATCAATGCCGTAGGGCTTGCTGGATATGAAGATAGCTACCCCGATCAACTTAGTGGCGGTATGCAGCAGAGGGTAGGATTAGCAAGGGCACTTGCATCTGATACCGATATATTGTTAATGGATGAAGCATTCAGTGCATTGGATCCACTAATTCGAAAAGATATGCAAGATGAGCTTCTTACACTTCAGGAAGAGTGGAAAAAAACGATTATTTTCATTACGCATGATTTGGATGAAGCTCTTAAATTAGGGGATCGTATCGCCATTATGAAGGATGGAGTAATTGTTCAGATTGGGACATCTGAAGAAATTATGCGCAATCCGGCAAATGAATACGTTTCGAATTTCGTGGAAGATGTGGATCGGTCCAAAGTATTGGTTGCTGAAAATGTTATGATCAAGCCGGATGTTGTCACTACATTCAAGGACGGCCCAAGAGTTGCAGTACGCCGAATGCAGGAGAAAGGGATCTCCAGTATCTTTGTGGTCGACAAAGGGGGAAAATTAAAAGGATTATTGACAATAGATGATGCAGTGGATGCGATCAGAACAAATAAATGGGTAGAAGATGTATTAATTCAGGACTTCCATCAGACGGATCCAGACACCCCTTTAACGGATCTAATCGGTGTGGCGGCAGAAACTAAATATCCTATCGCGGTGATAAAAAATGAACGGTTAGCTGGTATTATTGTCCGTGTTTCTATTTTATCAGGTCTTGTTTTAGGTAAAGGTGAGAACGGTGTGGAAGAATCTGAAGATAATATCAAACAAATGGTGGGTGATTCTATTACAGAGGATGTAAAACAAGGAGGTGAGCAATCATGAATTATTTCTATTTCCCTTTAGAAGAATGGACCAATATGTTTGTGGATGATTGGTTAATTCCAACGCTTGGGGGATTTTTTGATGGTATAAGAGCGATGATAGGTTGGGTATTGGATATAGTTGCTTCTATTCTATTGTGGGGTCCTCCTGAATTATGGGCAATTATTATTATTGCCATCGCTTGGAAAACCGCTGGGAGAGGTGTTGCTATCTTTACATTAATAGGGTTTCTTTATTTGGGATCTGTAGACCTCTGGGTTGAAGGGATGCAAACTCTGTCAATAGTAATTGTAGCAACGATATTTTCCATAATTATTGGTATACCAATTGGTATTTGGAGTGCTAAATCAAAAACGGCAGACAGGATTATCCGACCTATCCTTGATTTCATGCAGACATTACCAAGCTTTGTCTATTTAATACCAGCAATTTTGTTATTTGGTTTAGGAGGTGTACCTGCTGTCATATCCACCTTTGTCTTTGCTACACCACCTTGTGTTAGGCTAACAAATCTTGGAATTCGCCAAGTACCGGAGGATGTCGTGGAAGCTGCCCGTGCCTTTGGGGCCACGTCTTGGCAAATGCTGACAAAGGTACAGTTTCCGTTGGCCATTCCTACGATGATGGCTGGAATAAACCAAACCATCATGCTCGCCCTGTCGATGGCAGTGATCGCCTCCATGATTGGAGCCCCAGGTTTAGGGAACATTGTACTGGCAGGGATTTCCAGAGTAAATGTTGGACTAGGCCTGATTGGCGGATTAGGAATTGTTGTATTAGCGATCATATTAGACAGAATCACACAAGGGTTAAATCCGAAAAAAACATAAGTGAAAGGATAGAGTAAAAAAAATGAAACTAAAACTGAAATGTTTAC
The DNA here is from genome assembly GCF_019042215.1 of Evansella tamaricis. GTDB lineage: Bacteria > Bacillota > Bacilli > Bacillales > Salisediminibacteriaceae > Evansella > Evansella tamaricis. Next base: position 48,728 of record NZ_JAHQCS010000186.1, read on the forward strand.
TGATCGTCTCGTTAATTGTTGGCTTATCTGGATGTGGACAGGCTGATGATGGAGGAGGCACTACAGATACAGGAGATGGTGGTGGAGATATTAATCGTGATCAAACCATTACCTTTGGTGTAACTAATTGGACTTCAACGATCCCTCCTACTCATATTGCAAAGGAGATATTGGAGGATTTAGGGTATACGGTGGAGTTACAAAGTGCTGACCCTGGTGCTATTTATACTGGTTTACACCGTGGTGATCTTGATGTATTCATGGATGCATGGTTACCGGATATGCACGCAAATTATATGGAGCGATTTGGGGAAAATATAGATGATGTAGCTGTAAGTTATGCTGAAGGGGAATTAGGTTGGGTTATCCCTGAATATGTGGAAGGAATTAATTCCATCAGTGACTTAAGGGGAAACGAAGGTATGTTTGATAATAAAGTTTTTGGGATTGAAGAAGGGGCAGGTATGACGGATTCTGGAAGAGCCCTAATTGAATCGTATGATTTAGATTTAACGTATGTGGCTTCCAGTGAAGCGGGAATGTTAAGTGAAGCAAGAAGGCATATTTCCAGCGGAGATCCAGTATTGTTTTTAGGTTGGAGACCACATCCCATGTTTGCTGATTGGGAGTTGCGTGTTCTAGAAGAAGATGAAGAGGAATTTCATCCCACATCTGAAGTTCACATTTTAACGACAAATGGACTTGATGAACGTGCTCCAGAAGTTTATGAATTCTTTTCTAATTGGAGTTTTGATGTTAGTGATGTGGAAAATATGATTGTTCAGTTAGACGAGGGAATTTCCGAAGAAGAAGTTGCCAGACAATGGATCGAAGAAAATCAGGAAAAGGTAAATGAAATGACAAATGGAGCATGGGAAGGTTAAGAAGGTAGGAAAAAAATTAAAGGAGATGAATAGCAAATGTCAGAACCATTTGACGATAAACATCAGCTTGAAATGGCAGTGAAAGCCGCTCAAAAGACTGTTGGGAGTGCTACAATGAGTATGGATCCAGATCAATTAGAAAGTGCTGAGGATGCTATTCAATCGGCAAAAGCTCAACTTAGGATGGGAATGGAACACCATCTAGATGAGGAATTAATTACCTATTGCTCTGGATTAATCGAAAAGTTGGAGCATCAAATTCACGAGGCAAAACAATAGGAATTTTTAGTAATACGTTCGATAAACTATACTAAGATAAACTGTTTTAAGGGCTGCGTACTTTTGTGACGCAGCTTTTGTTGTAGTTAATTGAAAGAGCGCAACGACGAGGATACTCGCGAACCCTCCGCTGCTAAGAAGACACCATGTATACGAACGAAGTGAAGTAAGATGGATGTGGCACTTGTGCTTGAGGTGAAAGGGAGCGTCCTGAAGCAAAAATCAGCAGCATTATATACCATAGCAAATTTTAAAGTAACTAATGATAAGGTTAAAATATTTATAGTTGGTAAAAGTCTGAACCTTTTTTTCCCTTGTTAATTAAAAAACGTTCAACGTATAATAGAATTACTGGGGGGAAGAAATATTATGGTTAAAATGAAGGATCGATTAGGGAGACCTTTAAGGGATTTGCGGATTTCAGTAACAGATCGATGTAATTTTCGGTGTCGTTATTGTATGCCTCCAGAAATATTTGACAAGGACTTTCAATTTTTGCCAAAGGGAGAAGTTTTGACATTTGAAGAAATTGCTTATTTAACTAAGTTATTTGTAAAAAGTGCCGGAATCAGAAAAGTAAGACTAACTGGTGGAGAACCACTTATGAGGTCCGATCTTGTTCGCTTAGTCTCTATGATTAATGATATTGACGGGGTTGAGGACATTGCCATGACAACCAATGGTTCCCTCCTTCCCGGGCATATTAAATCATTAAAAAAAGCTGGATTAAATCGCGTTACTATCAGCCTCGACTGCTTGAATGATGAAAAATTTCGGTATATTAATGGCAGGAATATAAGTGTGCAAACCGTTTTAGATGGTATAGAATCGGCAGTTAAAGCGGATCTTAATGTGAAAATAAATATGGTAGTAAAGCGGGGAATGAATGAAGAGGATATCCTCCCTATGGCAAAATATTTTAAAGACACGGGTGTCATCCTCCGATTTATTGAATATATGGATGTGGGAAATACAAATGGTTGGAAGTTGGATCATGTAGTAAGTAAAAAAGAAATATTTACTATTATTAATAAGGAACTACCGCTGGAACCTGTAGCACCAAATTATATTGGAGAAGTTGCCGATAGATTCCGATACAAGGAAAATGGTAATGAAATCGGAATTATTTCTTCTGTTACAGATGCCTTTTGCTCCACTTGTTCCCGTGCGAGACTATCAGCAGACGGCAACTTGGTTACTTGCCTTTTTGCAACAAAAGGGCATAATCTGAGAGACCTTCTTAGATCCGGTGCAAGTGATGATGAAATGATTCACCGTATTGAAGAGATTTGGACAAATAGAAATGACCGTTATTCTGAGGAAAGGTTGTTCAATACGGATAAGAAACAAATAAAAAAAATGGAAATGTCCCATCTAGGGGGATGAACACTGATAGGTTAGGGGCATTAGGATATTTATGTCCCTTTTGAATGGGGATTTGGATTGGTAACATCTTCAATACTAGGATTTTCAAAGATCATTTGTCCAAGGTCTTCATCAAAATCGATGGTCATTCCGTCGAAATACCACGCATCTTCTTCCGTAATATAAAAGGTAATACCTGATTGGTGAAAAGTATAATGGGGAGTGTCTGGTTTCTCCTTAGTAACTCCTACGGAAAATCCACCGGAACCGATCCCACCAACCCTAACAAAAAACATCAGTGTATCTTGCTCCTGCAACTGCATTTCCTTTTGATACAAAACAAGTGCCTTATTACTAATTGTAAAATTCATCATTTTCATCCTTTCTACTCACTTATAGTATCGGAAAGAAAATCCTAATGCAATAAGTGTTTAAGGATGATCTACGAATGATTTGGAGGTATAATAAAAAAGCCAAATCAAATCACTGTAAATTATTACATAAATCAAAGGGGGAATGCGTTTTGTCAATCGAAAAAAAAGCTACAGCATTTCGCGAGTATTTGAAGAAAATATCGAATTATCAGGAAGCTATTGGATTAATGGCATGGGATCTAAGAACAGGGGCACCTAAAAAAGGTGTGGAACAACGATCAGAAGTTTTAGGAACATTATCTTCTGAAGTGTTTAGTATGAAGACCTCGGAAGAAATGAAGGGATTTCTGGATGAGTTAACGGAAGAAAAGACATTCGGTCAGTTGGATGAAGTGACAAAGGGGTGTCTTCTTGAATGTCAGAAGGAATATAAAAAGCTAACAAAGGTTCCAGCTGAAGAATATTCTAAATTTGTTGTCTTAACCGCAAAGGCGGAATCCGCTTGGGCAGAGGCAAAGGAAAAGAATGATTTTCCTTCCTTTCAACCTTATCTCGAAAAAATTGTAGATTTCAACCGGAAGTATGTGGACTGGATTGGCTACGAAGGAAATAAATATAATACCCTGCTTGATGAATACGAACCAGGTTTGACGGTGGATATTCTTGACGGTGTATTCGGACAATTACGGGAAGAAATAGTTCCGTTAGTGAAAGAAGTAACAGAAGCCTCAAATCAACCTGCTACGGACTTTTTGTTTAAGCACTTTCCGTCGAAAGATCAAGAGGCACTGAGCAAAGAAATCTTATCAAGTATGCAGTATGATTTTGATGCTGGCCGTTTGGATACGACAGTACATCCTTTTGCCATTGGACTAAATCCAGGGGATGTAAGGGTAACTACGAAATATGATGAGAAGGACTTTCGAACTGCTGTATTTGGTACAATTCATGAGGGGGGACATGCCCTTTATGAGCAGAATATAGACAAAAAATACATTGGAACACCTCTTTGCACAGGTACTTCCATGGGAATTCATGAATCGCAATCTCTCTTCTGGGAGAATTTTGTTGGAAGAAATAAAGCTTTCTGGGAAAAGAACTATAGCCTTTTAAAAAGATATTCACCAGGTCAATTTGATGATGTAGATCTAGAAACGTTTTTCCGTGGAATTAATGTGGCAGGACCTTCGTTTATTCGGATTGAAGCCGATGAAATGACATACTCCCTTCACATTATTTTGAGATATGAATTGGAGAAGGCTTTGATTAACGGGGAATTGGAAGTGAAAGACCTCCCAGATGCGTGGAACGATAAGATGGAAGAATTCCTTGGAATTCGTCCTGCAACGGATGCAGAAGGTGTATTACAGGATGTTCACTGGTCCGGGGGTTCTTTTGGGTACTTTCCTTCTTATGCATTAGGTTATGTTTATGCTGCCCAACTAAAGAAGGCGATGGATAAGGACATTCCAAATTTCGATAACCTGTTGCAAGCTGGAGAACTGGCGCCTATTAAAGAATGGCTCACTGCTAACGTACATCAGTATGGAAAAAGGAAATTGCCGTTGGACATTCTGAAAGATGTTACAGGAGAAGGCGTGAATGCCACGTATTTAATTGATTATTTGAAAACAAAATACCGTACCGTTTATCAACTTGTTTAGTAGAGAAGGGCCTCTGTGAACTTACTACTGAGGTTTTTCTTAAAACATCATATTTAGATATTTTTTTCACGTACCGTATTAACAATCTAAAATAAATACAAAATAAAGATTGTTAAATATAATAAAACGAATAGAGATAAACTTGCTCAAGGTATCTTAAGATCTCTTATGCAGACGTTTAAAAGATTGGGAAACGTGAATAGGATAAAGTAAGGAAATATTAATGGGGAGTAAGTTGAATGGGGAAGTGTGAAAAAAAACTAATATCGGAGGGGGAAACATGTTTAAGAGGATATTATTAGCCGCAGAAGGTTCAAATCATTCTAAAAGGGCGATGGAAAAGGCACTGTTTTTAGCTAAAAATACCGAAGAATCATCCATTACTTTAATTCATGTTGTAGATGATATTCCAGGACGAAAAGAAATCGTGGATAAAGATGTAAAAATGAAAGAAGTACCGGAAGATATGAAACAAAGAACAAAGGAAATAGAAGATGTTATTCGGAAAGAAGATGTGATTCTCTATACGAAACATATGTATGGGGATCCTGGACCTTCTATCATCAGAGAAGCAAATTCAGGAGAATATGATATTGTTGTCATTGGAAGTCGAGGCCTTAACCCTTTACAAGAGATGGTTTTAGGCAGTGTGAGTCATAAAGTTGCCAAAAGGGTAAATTGTCCAGTATTAATAATTAAATAGTTTTAATTCGAAAGCGCATACATTGCAGTAAGGCAAGGAATCGTATTCAAGAAGGGGGATTAAATATGGAAAATCCAACTCGTGAAGAAATAGGAAAAATTCTAAAAAGCTCGAAAAAAATTGCGATTGTGGGGCTCTCTGATAATCCAATGCGTACGTCCTACCAAATAGGAGAAGCTCTTCAGGCTGCTGGATATGACATTATTCCAGTTAATCCTACAGTTTCAGAAGTTTTAGGCGTAAAAGCAGTCCCTACTCTCAAGGATTTACCAGGTCCTGTAGACATTATTAATGTCTTTAGACGTAGTGAACATTTACCTGATGTTGCAAGAGATGCTGAAAAAGTGGATGCTAAAGTGTTTTGGGCACAACAAGGATTAATAAATGAGGAAGCTTATGAGATCGCTAGTGGGGCAGGCATGACAGTTATCATGGACAGATGTATTAAAGTAGAACATGCACTAACAAAATAAATCTCAATGGAAAACAACCGGCTTGGTAGCCGGTTGTTTTTGGTAAGATAATAGGTAGTATAATTTTTTTTATATTTTTCATACTTTTTCCTTATTTCTTTCCTTATTTGAATGAATTCTAGAGATTGATTTCATGGAAAATCTTTCGGTTAAAATGATTAATTTTGTAATTAGAATTGACAAACGTTGTATGAATTCTTTATCGTAATTAGTACTGATGTATGGAAAAAGACATACAAATGATCTTTTTTCAGTAATAAATATCGAAAGACTCCGATTGTTATGTTATGTTATATAGTAGTTTTAAGGTATGTTCGGTTTGAGAAGGGAGAAGAATTCATTGTCCATGAAGGAAAACTTTGACTATAATGATGACGCCATTCAAGTACTTGAAGGCTTAGAGGCGGTTCGCAAACGCCCAGGAATGTATATTGGTAGTACAGATCATAGAGGTCTCCATCACCTTGTTTATGAAATTGTTGATAATTCCGTAGATGAAGCCCTTGCAGGGTACGGAAATGAAATAATTGTAACGATACATAAAGATGAAAGTATAAGCGTGAAGGATAACGGCCGTGGTTATCCAACTGGAATGCATCGTACAGGGAAACCGACTCCGGAAGTTATTTTAACTGTACTGCATGCAGGAGGGAAATTTGGTCAAGGTGGTTATAAAACAAGTGGAGGACTTCACGGAGTTGGTGCGTCTGTTGTAAATGCGCTCTCCGAGTGGTTAGAGGTGACCATCCACCGAGAGGGTTATATCTACCGTCAGCGTTTCGAACGTGGTGGTACACCGGTTACAACGCTCGAAAAAATTGGCACGACTAAAAAAACAGGTACAACTGTTCATTTTAAACCGGATCCCACGATATTTAGTACGACATCCTATCATTTTGATACATTGGCAGAACGTCTAAGGGAAGCGGCATTTCTTTTAAAAGGTTTAAAAATAGAACTAAAGGATCTTCGGTCAGATAAAGAAAATGACAATGAGGTTTTTCAATTTGAAACGGGTCTAGAGGCTTTTGTGGAATACTTAAACGAAGAAAAAGAACACCTCCATTCCGTTGTCTCTTTCGAAGGAGCCCAAGACGGTATTGAAGTAGACTTTGCTTTCCAATACAATGATGCATATACCGAGAATATGCTATCTTTCGTAAATAATGTTCGAACAAAAGACGGAGGAACCCATGAGCTTGGAGCTAAAACTGCCGTTACCCGAATAATGAATGAGCATGCGAGGAAACTCCAACTGTTAAGGGACCGCGATAAAAATCTGGATGGGAACGATATTAGGGAAGGCTTTACAGCCATCGTATCCGTTCGTGTACCAGAGGATCGACTTCAGTTTGAAGGGCAAACAAAAGGGAAATTAGGGACACCACAGGCACGATCTGCTGTGGATAGTATTGTATCAGAGAAATTGAGTTTCTTTTTAGAAGAGAATCCAGATCTCAGTAACTTGCTGATCCGTAAAGCTATAAAAGCATCTCAGGCAAGGGAAGCGGCCAGAAAAGCAAGAGAAGATGCGCGGAGCGGGAAAAAGAATAAACGAAAAGACGCTATGTTAAGCGGCAAGCTGACACCAGCCCAATCGAAGAATCCGAAACGAAATGAGTTGTATCTTGTGGAGGGGGACTCCGCCGGAGGCTCTGCAAAACAAGGGCGTGACCGTAAGTTCCAGGCTGTGCTCCCATTAAGGGGTAAAGTCATTAATACGGAGAAGGCAAAGCTTGCGGACATTATGAAAAACGAAGAAATACGTACCATTATCTATGCTATTGGCGGAGATGTTGGTTCCGACTTTCATTTAGAGGATATTAATTATGATAAAATTATTATCATGACAGACGCGGATACAGATGGTGCTCATATTCAAGTATTACTTCTTACGTTTTTCTATCGATACATGAGACCTCTTGTGGAAGCGGGACGTGTCTATATTGCCCTTCCACCGCTCTATAAAGTGAGCAAAGGTTCTGGAAAGAAGGAGAAAATAGAGTATGCCTGGGATGAAGTAGGTTTAAAGGATGCAATTAAAAAGATTGGTAAAGGGTACATTATCCAAAGATATAAAGGTCTTGGTGAAATGGACGCCACTCAACTTTGGGAAACAACGATGGATCCCGAGACGAGAACACTCGTGAGGGTTCGTATTGACGATATAGCAAGGGCAGAACGTCGGGTCGCAACACTAATGGGTGATAAGGTGGAACCCCGTCGAAAGTGGATTGAACGAAATGTTCAATTTGGTTTAAATGAAGAGACGAATATACTAGATAATGAAAATATGCTAGTCACAGAGGAGGAGTAATCCTTGCAGGAAAAAGAAAGTTATTTAGACCTGCCTTTAGAAGATGTCATTGGGGACAGGTTTGGACGATACAGCAAATATATTATTCAAGACCGTGCTTTACCAGATGCAAGGGATGGGTTAAAACCTGTACAACGGAGAATTTTATATGCTATGCATATGGATCGGAACACATTTGATAAACCATTTCGTAAATCAGCGAAGACAGTTGGTAATGTTATCGGTAATTATCATCCCCATGGTGATTCATCCGTTTACGATGCGATGATTCGTTTAAGCCAAGATTGGAAAATGCGCAATCTCCTTGTTCAAATGCATGGTAACAACGGATCAATTGATGGTGACCCTCCCGCTGCAATGCGATATACTGAGGCCCGTTTATCAGCAATCTCCAGTGAGTTATTAAGTGATATAGAAAAAGACACGGTTGACTTCATGTTAAACTTTGATGATTCATTAGAAGAGCCTGTAGTACTCCCTGCAAGATATCCTAACTTACTAGTAAATGGCTCTACCGGTATTTCCAGTGGGTATGCTACTGATATCCCTCCACATCAATTAGGCGAGGTTATTGATGCTACAATTTATCAGATGGAAAACCCAGAATGTACAATTGATGATTTAATGAAGTACATAAAAGGTCCTGATTTTCCTACAGGTGGTACCATCCAAGGAGTAGAAGGTATTAGAAAGGCATATGAGACAGGAAAAGGGAAGATCGTACTACGGGGAAAAGCAGAAATTGAGGAACTTCGTGGTGGAAAACAACAAGTAACCATTACGGAAATTCCTTATGAGGTTAATAAAGCAAATCTTGTGAAGAAAATGGACGAGCTAAGAATTGATAAAAAAGTAGACGGAATTGCTGAGGTAAGGGACGACACAGACCGAACAGGCCTCCGAATTGTCATTGAGTTAAAGAAAGACGCCGATGGACAGGGTATTCTACATTACTTATATAAAAACACAGATTTGCAAGTTTCTTATAACTTTAATATGGTTGCAATTTCCAACAAAACACCGAAGCTGATGGGTTTAAAACAGATGCTTTATTCATACATAGAGCATCAAAAAGATGTTGTTACCCGTCGTACAAAATTTGATTTATCTAAGGCAAAAGAACGGGAACATATTGTTGAGGGTCTTATTAAAGCAATTTCAATTTTAGATGAAGTAATAGAAACGATCCGTGCATCGAAAGACAAACGAGATGCAAAGAATCATTTACAAGAAAAATTTGGATTTACTGAACCACAAGCGGAAGCCATCGTTATGTTACAACTTTACCGTTTAACGAATACAGACATTACAACTCTTCAAGAAGAAGCGGATGAGTTAAAAAAGCAAATTGAACGTCTTGAAAGTATACTTGCCAGTGAATCAAAACTTATCGGTGAGATCAAAAAAGAGATGCGGGCAATTAAAAAGAAATTTGATAATCCAAGAAGGACAATTATTGAACATGAAATTGAAGATTTAAAAATAAATCTTGAAGTTGTCATTCCATCCGAAGATGTGATGGTAACTGTGACGAAGGACGGATATGTGAAACGATCCAGTATCCGCTCCTACACTGCTTCCAATGGGGAACCACCTGGGATGAAGGAAACGGACCGGTTGATGACAACTATGGAATTGAATACAACAGACACCCTATTACTTTTTACAAAAAAAGGGTCGTATTTGTTTATCCCTGTTCATCAATTGCCAGAAATTCGTTGGAAAGACAGTGGACAGCATGTGGCAAATATCATATCAATGGACAATGAAGATAGCATAATTACGGCTATCCCGGTGAAAGAGTTTACAGATAATCAATTTCTGCTGTTTTCTACAAAAAATGGAATGGTGAAGCGTTCCATCCTATCTGAATATAAAGCTCAAAGAAACTCAAAAGCCCTTATGGCAGTGAAATTAAAAAAAGATGATGAAGTCAAATTCGTCACTTTAACAGAAGGGAATACAGATATATTTATAGCAACAAGGAATGGATATGGTTTATGGTATTCAGAGGAAGAAATAAGTATAACAGGACAGAGGACGGCAGGCGTTAAGTCCATTAATTTGAAATCGGATGATTACGTTGTCAGTTCCTTTACCTTTGTTCCTGGGCAAAAGGAACCGAGTTTATTTTTAGTGACACAACGGGCTGCGTTCAAACGAATGAAGTTAAGTGTCTTTGAGAAGACTAGCCGTGCAAAACGGGGGTTAGTGATGCTTAAAGAACTGAAGCGGCAACCTCATCGTGTGGCATCTTTAGTTCCAGTATATAAGAATGATGTCGTATGGGTACTTTCTGAAAATGGAGTGTTGGAGTCAATTGAGGTGAATACTGTTCGATTTAATGACAGGTATACCAATGGTTCATTTATTTTTGACATTGCAGAAGCTGGAGATGTGAAGGAAGTATGGGTTGAACCAAGGGAAGACGGACCTTTGGAAGGAGAAACTGGGGAATCAGAAGAACCTGAAGAACCAGATCACAGTAGTAACACGGTTAATCCTGCAGATGATGATCAACAAACCTTATTTTAAGAACGATCAAATAGTGACCAAGGCACATCGTGTTTTGGTCTTTTCTTTCGTAAAGTTCACAAAAAGTTCGGGGACCATGTCCCCGAACTTTTTGTGTTAAATAAAAAAAATTAATGTTGACAACTTCCCCTTACCGGAATATTATATTAAGTGTACTATATATATTAATACACCTAGAACATAAATTACATTATTACTAAAAGGAAGTGACAAAATGATAAAAGTTAAACAATTGGATTATTCCTATCACATCGGAAAAAAGGGGAATCAAACATCAATTCCAGTTATAAAAAAAGTCAGTTTTGAGGTAAAAAAAGGTGAGATTGTTGCCATAGTGGGAAGGAGTGGCTCTGGAAAGTCCACATTATTAAATCTACTGTCAGGCTACATATCCCCAGATTCTGGTACAATTGAAATTTTTGAACAGAACACAGATGGTTATACCGAGAAAGAATGGGCTAAATTCCGCTTAGATCATTTTGGTTTTATATTTCAGAGCTATGAACTTATTCCAAGCTTGACAGCCTTTGAAAACATTGAATTGCCACTAATTTTAAAAGGAATGAAACGAGGGGAAAGGCAGCAGAGCGTAGAGGCCATGTTAAAGCGGATTGGCTTAGATCAACACGGATTCCATTATCCCAATGAACTTTCCGGTGGCCAACAGCAACGGGTCAGCATTGGCAGGGCATTAATAACAAATCCTACAATTATCTTAGCCGATGAACCAACTGGTAGTCTAGATTCTGAAACAGAACAAGGGATCCTTGACTTACTTCAGGAATTAAATGAAAAAGAAGGAATTACATTTTTAATGATTACCCATGACATGGAAGTTGCTAAAGTAGCAGATCGTACATTAGCATTACATGATGGTGAAATGGAAGAACGGGGTGTTTATTATGAAACTAAATGACCAATTTCAAATGGTAAAAAAGAACATGAAAAAGAATAAATTAAGAGTTTTTATGACTGTCCTTGCAACAACAATGGGCTGTGCTTTTCTAATTGTATTAGCATCAATAGGATTCGGACTTCAAGGGAGTATAATGGAACAAATGACAGAATACCAGTCAATTACTGAAATCAGAGTACATGGAAAGGACATTGATGGGGAATTCCATCCTTTAACAAAGGAGGATGTGGAGAGTATAAATACGATTGAAGATGTAACAGGTGTGGTCACCCAGGATTATGTACCAGGAGTTGTCGTTACTAATTTAAATGAATTTGAGGGTTACTCACAAATGTTATTAAGGAATTTGGATAGTGCAGAAACTACTAATTTTTCATTGTCTGAGGGTAGATATCCTGAAAAGACCAATGAAATTATTGTTGGTTATGATTTTAAAGAAACGTTATATGAACCAATAGGGGACAATGAATTGGAAGAAGGGGAAACTGGCAATAACTTTAGTGGAGATCTATTAAATGAGACAATATTGGTCCAGATTAAAGACTATGAATCAGAGTCCATTCTCTATGAAAAGGAATTTGTCATTGTAGGTATTGGTAAGGAATCTGCGAGGGATTGGCTGAATGATGGAAGTATCTATGCAAATATAGATCTTAAAGAGGAAATATTTACTGTGATGGATGAACCGAAGGAACGGTTAGAAATCTATGATAATGTATCAGTTCATGTAATGGATATCCAGCAAAATGAACGTGTAACGAAAGAGTTAAAAGAGATGAACTTTGCAGTCTATTCCATAACAGAGGAAATTGACCGGTTAAATATATTCTTTGCAGCATTTAAGGCAGGATTAATTTTTGTGGGTGCAGTTGCAGTTATTATTGCATCTATCGGAATATTTAACACAATGACAATGGCAGTAACAGAAAGAACACATGAAATAGGTGTTATGAAAGCACTGGGAGCAAACCCGTTAAATATTCGGCAAATGTTCTTAATGGAAAGTGCATTTATTGGTGTAATTGGTTCATTCTTTGGTGTACTTATTTCATATATTGTTAGTTTCGCCGCAAACATAATAATACCTCTGATCTTAGAATCGGTCACGGAATCAACAGAAATAGATATTGTCTTTTCAGCAATTCCAATAGAGCTTGTGTTGATTGCAGTAGCTATAAGTGTGGGGGTAGCGATGTTATCGGGATTTAGACCAGCGGCAAAAGCTACTAGTATTAACGTGCTGACTGCATTACGTAGAGAAGCATAATAAAAGTACAACATAAAAAATTTATTTTTTTAATCACCCATAATAATATTATGTTAACTATATTTTGGATTAGGAGGGTTTGTTCCATGAAGCAGGGAGTGACAAGGGGGATTTTCACGCTAGGAATTGGTTTTTGGATACTAATACTCGGTCTACTAGTATTTCAATATTAAAATAATTTACTATAGCCCATTAAACCCATCACATTGCTGATGGGTTTTTTGAAATTTAAAGTCTTTATCAATATACTGAATATCTTTTAGTAATTATTGAATAATAAATACATGGAAGGGAGGAGTAGACATGTTAGGAAACTTGTTTAAAAAGAGAGAAATTAATCCAATTAAACATTTATCTTTTGAAAGTTATTTGAAGACGTTTGTTGATATTGACTCAGAACCTCCGAAGGAAAGTATAACGGTTAAACAAAAATTAAATCAAATTTTCTCGAATAGTTTTGACTTTTCGGAACGAAGTTTCCACCTTCCAAATAATCGTCCTGTTTATATATGTTATTTTTCAGCATTAATTAGCCAGCCTCAATTAGAAGAAAGTGTGATCAAACCCTTATTACATCATTTTGATCACGTGACGACATCTGAAAACTTAGGAAGTATTATCACTGTTACGAAGTATGAAAGGGTAACAGATTGGAATATGGCCGTACAAAGCGTTTTAGATGGGAATATTCTGGTTCACATTGATCAATTAGATCCAGTCATTGTTTTTTTGGCAGAAAAACTGGACAGATCACCAAATGACCCAACCACTGAGTATCAAGTGTATGGGGCAAAATTCAGTTTTATTGAGGACAGCAGGAAAAACGTTGGGGTAATGCGGCAGTTTATTAAAGATCCCCGATTAAAAAGTAAAGGATATGATGTTGGAGTAGTAAGTAATACTCAAGTGGCAGTACTATATTTGGAACAGTATTGTGAGCCGAAAGTAATTCAACATCTTGATCAATTAATTAAATCTTATAAGAAAGAGCATCTGTTAACGATAGGGCAGTTAACTAAATATATTTCTAAACACCCTAATTCGATTTTTCCACAAGCAACAATGTCGGAACGACCAGATCTAGTGGCATATTCTCTGATCCAAGGAAAAGTAGTTATCTTCCTTGATAATTCTACTTTTTGTGCTATTACACCAGTCACATTGATGGATCTTCTGGAAACAAGTGAAGATCATTTTTTTCTTGTGCGGTGGAACTTATTATTTATTCGTATACTAAGGATTTCCAGTTTATTTATTGGTACGATTTTACCAGCATTGTATGTGGCACTTGTTGCTTTTCAGCCGGAACTGATCCCGACAACTCTTACAATCAGTGTGGCCCAATCAAGGGTTCAAATTCCCCTTCCAGCAACGGCAGAGGCTATACTGATGATGTTTGCTTTAGACGTACTCGTAGAAGCAAGTATCCGATTACCTAGTTTTGTGGGACAAACAATTGGTATCGTTGGTGGGTTAGTTATTGGAACCGCTGCTGTGGAAGCGGGGATTGTTAGTCATACGATGGTAATTGTCATTGCTTTTACAGCGATAGCACTCTTTACAACACCATCTTGGGAATTTGTTTCCTCGTGGAGAATTATTCGCTATTTATTAGTAGGTGTCTCCACTTTGTTAGGGTTATATGGATTAACTTTAGCAGTGGGCTTTTTAATTGTGCATCTCTGTAAGCTTGATTCATTTGATAAGCCATATATGTATCCATTAGCACCATTTGACAAATATGAGTTGAAACGCTTTTTTCTTCCGTTACGATAGTGAAAAACATGGGAACCTGTGAGGATGAGAGAAAATGGAAATTCAAAGTAAATACAAAAGAATTGGAAGTGTTGAACTTTTCACTTTTACCTATTGTTCAGCAGTAACGCTTGGGTTTATGTTCTTACCTTATATTTCATCGGAAGAAATTCGGAGCGCATGGTTAAAAGTGATTGTAGCAGTACTGCCGTATTTACTACTTATATTTATGTGGAAAAAAGTGGTTGATAAACATCAGAACAGGGACTTCTTTCATCTGTTTAAAGAGATGAGCCCGAAATGGATATTTTATTCAGTTATTTTCTATTTATTTGCAAGCTCTATATACAGTCTGCTTTTTGGGACAAAAAGCTTAATTATTATTGTCCAGACTTACTTAATGCAGGATACAGAGCAGTGGATTATAGGAAGTTCTTTTTTACTTGTATTATTTTTATCTGCTTTATATGGAATTCATGCCATATCACGAATGATTGTAGTTATTTTTTTTCATGAAATTCTTTTAGTCATCGCATTAATTTCCTTCTTATTCTCAGATGAATTCCGTTGGATTAATGTGCCGCCATATTTCGGTGTGGATGCGATTACCTTTTTAAAAAGTTCCCTTTCTGAAGTTACCCGTTATGGGGGAATCATCGCGTTATTTGCCTTTGTTCCACTAGTAAAAAATGATGTGAAAGTGTTTAAACCAATAACATTTAGTATCCTATCCATTATGGTTACCTATGTATTAATTTGCGTAGCAACTCTTGGAGTTTTTGGTTATGATCAAGCTTTAACGTTATTATCACCAGTTACTGCACTCATGCAGACATCCACATCACCAACTGGCTTATTTGAACGACTTGATTTATTTTTTTTAACGGTCTGGATTATATCATTTTTTAAGATCGGCTTAATATTTATTTGGTTCACAGCTTTTCTTTTAAGGTTAATTTTTCCAGTAACACCAGAAAAACAGGGTTTTCATATAGCGATTGTCACATCTATTGTTCTACTATTAACGTTACTGACCCCCAGTATTACTAATTTTGATTGGCGGTATTACAATATGAATATGTTAGTTTATGCATTATTAATTCCAATGACGATACTTGCCTATTTATTAATTCGAAAGAAACAAGGGGTCGGGAAATGATGCAAAAGCGGAATGTTCAATTTATAATACTGGGGTTTTTTGTTTTGTTCCTTACCGGATGTGCTACCGATGCTAGGGAAATTGATCAACGTACCATGATTTTAGGTATGGGGATTGATATTACGGAAGAAGAGGAATTTATTGTGACGTTACAAGTCCCTGTAATCACCCCTTCAGACGGTGGGGCTATTTCCGCTAATGAATTCGAGACGATCACTGGAAAAGGACCGTCTTTATGGGATGCCATATCGAATATTGAGGCTTATACACCTACAGTGCTCTTTTTTGGTCATTTAAAAGCTGTAGTGATTGGGGATACTTTAGCAAGACAAGGACTAGAAGATGTATTGGATTTATTAGATCGGAGGGCACCTTTAGCAAATCAAGTATATTTAGCAATTATTAGAAGTCAAAATGAAGTGGACGAGTTCCTTAATCAAGAGTCACGATTAATTAGCCTGCCAGCTTTATATTTGGAACGATTTTTTAATGCAGACCAAAAGCTTTCCCGTTCCAAAGAGGTTCGCTTATTTGAATTTCGTAGGGATACGAATATGGTTGGGAATGCTGGTACTTTACCGTTTGCCTATTCCGATGTAAATATTGTAATAGAGGATATGGCATTGTTTCATAAGGGGAAGTTGGTTGGTGAGTTTACAGGTTCCCAAGCAGGGAAAAGTGAATTGTTAAAAGAACGGAAATTGGATAATATGAATTATACTTTGGAGATTGAGCTAGAGGGAGTGGAGGTAACGGTTTCCTCAAGGGTAGGAACCACAGTTGATATTGACTTTGAGAAGACCAACCCTGTTAAACTTACATTAGATGTTAGTGGAAAAGCAGAAATAGTGTATTTATCGGAACATGATTTTCAAACATCCAACGAGCATTTAAGGAAAATTGAAGAAAAAATTGAAGGGAAGATAAAAAGCGATGTGGAAGATGTAGTGAAGAAAGCAAAGGATTTGAATGTGGAACCGTGGTTAATTGGACATCATATTTGGGCCACAGACTATGATTATTTCAAAACCTTGAATTGGGATGAGACAGGATGGAAAGAATCCGATATAACAACAACTGTGGAGGTTGAAATTGAACAAACGGGACAGAGGGGAGTACTAGAGAAAAAGAAACTTGGAAGGTAAATAGAAAAGCGAAAGCGCCTAGGCTCACGAGCGTAGGGCAGTGGAGGAATGACAACAAGAAGTCAGCTTTTGACTTCGGTTGTCACTTCCGAAGTGCCCCGTAGTGAGTAGGCGCTTGAGCTAGACAAAGAAAAGCGCAAGCGCCTAGGCTAACGAGCGTAGGGCAGTGGAGGAATGAAAACAAGAAGTCTGATCTTTGACTTCGTTTTTCACTTCCGAAGTGCCCCGTAGCGAGTAGGCGCTTGAGCTAGACAAAGAAAAGCGCAAGCGCATAGGCACACGAGCGCAGGGCAGTGCCTCTTCCTCTAAAAGCATTGCTCCTGGAGTATATCCGTCGAGGCAACTCGAAGATAACTCGTGAAGTAAATGCTCGTTGGACAGCGAATTCGAAGAAGTAGCAGAAGTCAGCTCTTTGACTTCGGTTGACATTTCCGAAGTGCCCCGCAGCGAGTAGGAACAGATGTCGCACTTGTGCCTGTGGTGAAAGCGTCCGCCTGTAGTGTATCCAAGCAATAATTTTGCTTTAAAAACAACAATCTATGTGAAAAGAGTCTTATTTAATTTTTTTTATTTTCTGTCTCATTATAAAGTATACTTATGTTTTGAGACTAAATCCTCCAAACACAAATAAGTTCTTATAAATAATATTATGTAAACTAACTTTAAAAAAGAGGGGGAATGATACATTTCTAGAGATAGTATTTGATGCTAGGGAATTTAAAAAAACTTTACCTTGTGATTTACACTGGTAAAGTTTTTATTGAACTTGTCTTAGTGACGATCCATTTTTTTTACGGCATCTTCTAGTTCGGTATTTGTTAAATGGGTATAAATCATTG
The DNA here is from genome assembly GCF_019042215.1 of Evansella tamaricis. GTDB lineage: Bacteria > Bacillota > Bacilli > Bacillales > Salisediminibacteriaceae > Evansella > Evansella tamaricis. The sequence continues at coordinate 66,403 of NZ_JAHQCS010000186.1, forward strand.
TAGTCTGAACGGATGAATGGCCTAATTGACGTCGTAATTTAGGGATATCATTGTTTTCCATCTGATATCGGGTTGCAAACGAATGTCTTAATTTATGTACTGATAGTGCCGGTTTTCCGAATGCTTTCGCGTATTTTTCCACCAGCTTTTCCACTGATCTCGCCGTTAATCTTCTCGTTGTCCCTTTAGGACCCATAGGAGCAGCAACAAAGAGTGCCCGTAATGTCTTATCTAATTCATATCGTTCGGAACGAATCGCTAAATACTCTTTTAAATCAAGCATTGCTTGCTCACTGAAATAGACATATTGTTCTTTGTTTCCTTTACGCATGACCCTTGCGGTATACTTTTGAAAGTCGATATCACTAATATCAAGGCCAACGATCTCTGATAAACGTAACCCGGAACCTAATATTAAGGAAATAATTGCGGTATCCCGTTCTCTGTTTTTTAAATGGAAGTTGTTCATTTTCACATTGTCTTGATGAAGGATACCGTACTCATGGGCCACGAACTCTCTGAAATGTTCGTATTCATCTCCCCGTAGTATTTTTCCTTCCATACGGTTTGCAAGGGTTTCTTGATCTTCTTTAATCTTATTTAATTCCACTTTTGCCATCACATTTCTCTTAAGATATGGTTCTAATTCCGATGTTTCAGCTATGTTCTGTAAGTAATGAAAAAGAGATTTTAAGGATGATAGTTTTCGATTTACAGTTAATGGAGAGTTAGCAAGTTTAAACTCTAAGAAAGAGAGAAAATCCTCAACTTGCTGCCTCGTTAATTTTTCCAACAGCTTAAGGGGGATATCCTGACGTTTTCCATTAAAAAGTTCCTCACTGACAATCCAGTCAAAAAAGATAAGATAGTCATGGCAATAATTCAGAAGTGACGCAGGAGAAAGTTTACGTTTTCGTTTATCAATATATTCACCAACATACCATGGAAGTTCCCGAACCTTTTCTTCAATGCGCTCAAAATAGCGAAGTCTTGATTCTTGGGTCATTTTACCAATCCTCCTTAATAATAGTATAAAACATTACGATTATTTCGTCAAATTATTATTTTACGTAATAATCTTCTCGGTTTGGGAGAAGGAGAAATGATGTCTATCTCATATTTGATAACAAAAACAGATTCCCACTCTTCTCTCTACCCTTTAAAATGATTTAATCTGGCAAAGAAATCTTGAATAAACTCAAAAAATATTTCTTCCGTTGGTAGTAATACGCGATCTGTTGGAATGATAACACCGACAGTTCGTGTAACATTTGGTTCTACTAATGGTATTTTAACCGTTGCCCTTGGCAAACTGTCAACTAATGTGACTTCTGGCATTAAGGTTACCCCTAATCCTGCAGATACGAGCCCTTTTAATGCATCAATATCATCCCCTTCAAAGGCGACATTTGGCATAAAACCAAGCTTTATACAGGCGTTGATAACAATTTCCCTAAAAACAAATCCATCCGGTAATAATACAAATGGATCATCTTTTAAATCAAATAAATTTATTGTTGTTTTGTCCGCTAACGGATGATGGATTGGCAGCAAAGCCACAATGTCTTCGGTAAATAAGATCTTCTTCTTAATTTTCGTTTCGTTCATTGGGACTGGACCTATGAGTGCCATATTATAATCCCCTTTTATGACACCTTCAATTAAATCGCGATACAATGCTTGCTTTAGTTGAAACTTCGCTTCTGGATATCTCGTCCGGAATGCGGAGATGGCTGTTGGGAGTGTATAGGCAGCAAGACTGATAGGAAAAGCGATTCGGATTGTTCCTTTTTCAGGATCCAAGTATTCTTCCACTTCTCGTGTGGCATCATCAATAACATTTAATCCTTGTTTAATTCGTTCTAGGAACATTTTTCCAATAGGGGTTAATTTCACGCGCCTCCCCTCTCTTATAAATAAATCAACTCCTAATTCCTTTTCCAAATTCGATATTTGTCTGCTGACAGCAGATTGTGCCACATGAAGGGCGTCTGCTGCTTCGGTTACATGTTCTCTGTATGCCACTTCCATAAAATATTTTAATTGTCGAATTTCCACAAAAACACGTCCTCTACCTTATCGTTCTCAAATCAGCATTAATTCTATCGATTATTGATATTGATTAGATCATTTCTTTAATTATAAAATACTACATAGTAGAAAATCTATCCATAAAATTAACGAAATTTTTTAAATTTTGGCTCTGTTAAACTAGATTGTTGGTTTTTACTCCCGGAAACTTAATTTTCCCACAGGGATTTTTCACCTTCCGTAAAAAATCAACCGTCTTTTAGAAAATCTCATTTTCACTTAACAGGCCCTAAACTCTATGAATTATTCAGTTATGGGAGGTACGGAAGATGAAAACAATGGAAAAAGTGGTTGATTCCTCGAGAGAAGTGGCACAAGAGTATGTAAATAGAGTTTTTGATACTGTGAAAAAAAGAGATCCCCATGAATTGGAGTTCCATCAAGCAATCAAGGAAGTGTTTGATTCATTAGTTCCTGTTCTTGCGAGAAAACCACAATATATGAATCAAGGAATCCTCGAAAGAATCGTTGAACCTGAAAGGATCATCTCTTTCCGTGTGCCGTGGGTGGATGATCATGGAAAAATAAAGGTGAACCGCGGATATCGTGTACAGTTCAGCAGTGCCATCGGTCCATATAAGGGTGGTTTACGGTTCCATCCCTCCGTTAACTCCAGCATCATTAAATTTTTAGGATTTGAACAAATCTTTAAGAACTCTCTTACTGGCCAGCCGATCGGTGGTGGAAAAGGTGGCTCTGATTTTGACCCTAAAGGGAAATCTGATGGGGAAATCATGCGGTTTACACAAAGCTTTATGACAGAGTTAAGTAAATATATCGGTCCAGATTTAGATGTACCTGCAGGAGACATTGGTGTTGGTGCCACGGAAATCGGATATATGTTCGGTCAATATAAAAAACTTAAAGGTGGTTACGAACCTGGAGTATTAACTGGAAAGAGTCCAGGTTTTGGAGGCAGTCTTGCCCGTAAAGAAGCTACTGGCTATGGTACAGTTTATTTCGTAGAAGAAATGTTAAAGGACAAAGGTCTTTCCTTTAAAGGGAAAAATGTCATTGTTTCTGGGACTGGAAATGTTTCTATTTATGCAATGGAAAAAGCAATGGAACTTGGGGCAACTATCGTTTCATGTAGTGATTCTGGAGGATATGTTTACGATAGTGAAGGAATTAATCTGGATACGGTTAAACGTTTGAAAGAAGTGGAAAAGAAAAGAATTAGTGAGTATGTCAAGGAGCATCCGATGGCAATTTATATTGAAGGTTGTTCCGGCATATGGTCGATACCTTGTGACATTGCCCTTCCTTGTGCTACACAAAATGAAATTGATGGAATGGCAGCAAGAATGTTAGTTTCTAACGGAGTTTTAGCCATAGGAGAAGGGGCAAACATGCCTTCTACGCTCGATGCAATCCATATTTTCCAAAAGAACAATATTCTATTTGCCCCTGCGAAAGCAGCGAATGCCGGTGGTGTGGCAGTCTCTGCCTTGGAGATGGCTCAAAATAGTGCACGGATTTTCTGGTCATTTGATGAAGTAGATGGAAAATTACAAGATATAATGAAGAGTATTTATCAGGAGAGTAAGCGTGCTGCAATGGAATATGATGCACCTGAAAACTTAGTTGTGGGATCCAATATTGCAGGGTTTGTTAAAGTGGCAGATGCAATGATAATGCAAGGTGTTATTTAAGAAGACCCCTTGTCCTAGGCAGCAAGATGTAGTTCAGGGAGTAGCCTGCCAAAAGTGATCCAAGCCCTGCTGCATCTTCCTCTTCTAGTAATCTGAAAGTACCAAAACTTATACAATCGTATCAATAATAAGGAGATGTCCAAATGACCGTGGACTTCTCCCTTTTTTAAACTAAATTACGAATTAATCTGTAGTATTTTTGACCGCCAGTTCCTACGTTTATACCATTCTAGCTTTGAAGATGTTTTCTTACTTCATCAAGTGTAGGTAAGGCAGTCATGGCCCCTTTTGTAGAAGCTGCCAGCGCTCCTGAAACAGAAGCGAACGTTGCCATTTCAACCATTGTCTTTAGGGGAATAGATTGTATATCCCCTTCATATTCATTAAGTGAATATAAGATCCCAGATACAAATGCATCCCCAGCTCCAGTCGTATCAATTGCTGTAACAGGCATTGCCGGAACGTGTTCATAACCTTCCGAAGTAAAGATATAACTCCCTTTTCCACCAAAAGTTATTAGTATTACTGGAATTTCATATTGTTGGAGCTTCTCTACTCCTATATGTAAATCGGTTTCCCCAGTGATAAAGCTAAGTTCTTCTTCCGATATCTTTAATAGATCCACTTCTCCCAGCATCGAGATAATCGTCTCCCTTGCCTGGACTTCCGACTCCCACAGACCTAAGCGGAGGTTTGGATCGTAAGAGATGATCATTCCTTCCTTTTTGGCTAAACTTACTGCGTACTTTGTAGTATCTTTTGATGGGTTACTGATCATAGAAATAGACCCAAAATGTAAGATTTTATGTTCTGCAAAATCCTGTTCGTCCACTTCATCCCTTTGAATAAAACGATCAGCACTTGGATTGATATAAAAGTCAAAACTTCTTTCTCCATCTTCTCCATTAGTTACAAATACAACACCAGTCCGAACGTCTTTAGTTAATCGCATTTGATTCGTTCGAACGCCATATTGCATAAGGGTTTTTTGCAGGAACCTCCCTAATATATCATCCCCGACTTTCCCTAAAAATGTTGATTTAGCACCTAATCTCGCCGCACCAACAGAAACGTTGGCAGGTGCACCTCCAGGACTCTTTTGATATGTCATATTTTCACGGTCTAATGGAATAAAATCTATAAGTGCTTCTCCTAACGATAAAATTCCTTTTTTCATCAACATCGACTCCCCTAGTACCTATTTATTTTATTATCTATTATTATCGGTCAAAAATACAGCAGTAAATGAATACACTTATAAAAACATCCTACTTTAATTGGTTTATTGAAGTTTGACTTCAACATGGTGGGGCATTACTATTACATAAGGATATTGTTTCGTTTGAATGGCTATTAAATGGATTTATTAGAGGTGGTATGGTTTGTTTGCAGTGGTATTTGATTTAGAACTTGTCAAACGGTTCCGTAAAGGGCAATTGAGTGAAATCGTTGAAATTGGGGCTTGCAAAGTGGACTTACAGCAAAAGAAAATAGTGGATGAACTTCAAATCTACATCTTACCCAACAGTGGTTATATATCTAAGAGTACAAGAAAATTTATTAATATGACAAAAGAAGACATGAAAAAAGCTGTTCCTTTTTACAGGGGAATGGAAGAGTTTATCCATTGGCTTGGGGAAGAGTATTATTTGTGTTCATGGGGAAGGGACGACAAAGTACATTTAATGGATCAATGTTTGCGCAACAAAATGGAGGTTGATTGGATCAAAAATTTTAATAATATTCAACCACAAATTAGCAGAATAATCGGTAAAGCAACGGAGGGAGAAACAAACGAACAATTAGGATTAAAAAATGCCTTACAATTAGCTCAAATTGAACCAATAGGTAAGGCACACCGTGGCATTGATGACACATTGAATACAACACAACTATTTTTGAAATATATCGATGATATAACATTAGCTAAAAGTTCAATAACGATACAAGAAATAAAAAGGCATAAATATAAAGCGAGACAACGAAGACTCTTACATAAGAAAAAAACAACTACGGAAAAGAAGTAAGAACCCTTCTTTGCAGTTTCCCCTATTCGAGAAGTTTTCGTCCTGTTGTTCCTTCGTGTTCTAGTTGATAATGGGATATTTCTTCTTCCCCCTGTTTCCAGGAAAGGAACACCTCTTCCCCATTCATTTTAGACGGGAAGTAAACAAGGCCAGGATCAATTCCTTTTAAATGTGCACCAGTTGCCCTAATATTTAAAACGTGAAGATGCGCTACGATTTCAATAAAATCAAGTTCACATTCCAGGGTGAAAGCACTATCCCGCTTTACTTTATCCGGTTGATTTCTATCTTTTACTTTGTTTAACTGGGAGAATTTATATTGGCTCAGCTTTTGTAATTTTTGCAGCTCCGCTAATTCTTTCTTTATGGTTGGAATTAAACCATTCGCTTCCTTAACACTGAAATAGATTTCCGCCATTATTAATCCCCCTCGTTTCTTAATATATTAAAATCCTTCTAGTACGTTTTAACTGTAAGTTACTAGAAGGATTTCCTTTTTATTTTTTTAATAATTCATATACATGCTGAACATCTTTATCTCCCCGACCTGAAATGTTGATGATAATGATACTATCTTTTGACAGTTCAGGGGCAAGTTTTTTCGCGTATGCAACAGCATGGGCACTTTCTAATGCAGGAATAATTCCTTCCCTTTTAGATAATAGTTTAAATGCATCGAGAACTTCTTCCTTAGTCACAGTATAATATTCCGCTCGTCCGGTTGTTTTTAAGAAACTATGTTCAGGTCCGATTCCAGGATAATCTAATCCGGCAGCGATGGAATAAGTTGGTTGTGGATTCCCCTCCTCATCCTGTAATACGAGACATTTGAATCCATGTATGACAGCGGGTGTTCCGTGAGTTAACGTTGCTGCTTGATCCGGTTCTACACCGATGAGACGGACAGAAGGTTCATCAATGTAATGTGAAAAGGCTCCAATGGCATTACTGCCCCCACCAGTTACTGCAATAACAGCATCCGGAAGGCGCCCTTCCTTCTCAAGAATTTGCCGTTTAGATTCTTCACTTATTACGGATTGGAAGTGTTTTACCATTGACGGGTAAGGATGTGGACCTACTGCAGAACCGAGTAAGTAAAATGTCTCCTTATAGTTCTGAACTAGATCTCCCAACGCTTCATCCACTGCATCCTTTAGTCTACCTTGTCCTTTATCAACAGCAACTACTTTTGCTCCTAATAATTCCATCCGGAACACGTTTAAGGCTTGCCTTTCTGTGTCCAGTTTTCCCATGTAAATTGTACAGTCGATCCCAAACATGGAACAAGCAGTAGCAGTAGCAACCCCGTGTTGCCCGGCACCAGTTTCTGCAATAATTCTCTTTGCTCCCATTCGTTTTGCTAAAAGGATCTGTCCAATGACATTATTAATTTTATGTGCACCTGTGTGATTTAGATCTTCACGTTTAAGATAAACTTTTGCCCCACCAAAATCTTCTGTTAATTGTTTTGCAAAAGTTAAAGGATTTTCCCTTCCAACAAACTCCTTTAAATAATACTTAAATTCTTCATTGAAATCAGGATCAATCTTGTATTTTTCAAATTCAGCGGCTAAAACATCCATTACTTCTTGAAGCTCTGGGGGAACGAAACTTCCTCCAAATTCTCCAAAATAACCTTGTTTTTCTTTTGTTAATTTACTCATCATCTTTCACTCTCCTCAGCTAAGCTCATCTTTTCTACTTGGCAACAATCGTTGCCATTAAGTAGCTCCCTTCTTCACTTGCTTTAGTGAAGCAAAGGTGATACTTAAATGGTATTTTAACTATAAATCAATAATATTGTCAACCAATTAAACTGAAAAAAATTAATTTTTCTGATAAATTAGGCTTTTTTCCACACTAATAAAGCTGACTCAGATTAATAATTCTAAAGTCAGCTTCATTAACATAATTTTAAATTATTTTTCTAGATGGAACTTGGATGATCGCCTTTCACAAATTCCAAGTCAGCTGCTGCCGCATTCATTTCTATTTGTTCAGGACTTTTACAGCCTGGAATGACAGTCGTCACTGCTGGGTGCTGGAGACACCATGCTAAAGCCCATTGTGCCATATTTATCCCTTCAGGAACTTCTTCTTTCTGAATTTTTTCTACTAGTGTCAGTTTTTTATCTATATCTTCTCGTGTCAAACCCTTTCGTACATTGTCTTGAAAGGTGACACCTGGATGATATTTTCCGCTTAAAAATCCACTTGCTAATGGAACTCTTGCCAATACCCCTAAATCCTGTTTGATACATGATGGAAATACTTCTTTTTCAGGTATTTGGTCCAATCGGTTATAGACTACTTGGATAGCCTTAGCATTCACTTCCTCCGCTTTATCTGTTTGAAAGATATTATCATTCGCCCCGATAGAGATTCCAAGATTCCGAATTTTTCCTGCCTGGATGGCCTTATCAAGCATTGTCCATAGATCATCGTTTAGAAAAACTTCATCAGATCCACTGTGAAACTGATATAAATCGATATAATCCGTTTTTAATGCTTGAAGAGATTCCTCTAATTGTATCTTAACTGCTTCAGCACTCCACGCATGTTCCCAGTGGTCATGCCATTTATGCCCGAACTTGGAAGCCACTACCCAGTCCTCCCGATTGTCCCGTGATAAAAAGTTTCCTATAAACGACTCTGACATATGGTGAGGACCATAACATTCTGCAGTGTCTATCAAATTAATTCCCAAGTCTTTAGCACGGTTTAAAATACCATCTACCTCTGTTTGAGTAAAATCTTTACCCCAATCTCCTCCAAATTGCCAAGTACCTACACCGATGACAGAAACATTTAGATCTGTCTTTCCTAATCTCCGATATTTCATCATATCCCCTCTTTCTTAGAAGTGTTATTGATTTCTCTTAAATTTTTTACAAAAACAGTATTGCTGTCATTTCCCTTTTTCTCAGTAAAACCGATTGTTTTAAGGTAGTTTATATGCTCTTTATTTGTCGTATAGCTAATGAACTTCGAATAACCCTTATGTAAAAAATAGTCTATACAATCCTCATAAATATATTTTCCTGTTTTAAAATCTCGGTACTCTGGAGTAACAAAATCAAGATCCACTTTCAGTGTATGTTTATCCTGTTTGGAAGCAAGATAAACTCCTGCAGGAACCATATTTCTTAAAATGAAAAAACGAATATCACTCTCTTTACTATCAAGATCCGGGGTAAACCCAAAAGCGGTAATCTCCTTCTTGTAAAACTTTAAAAACTGACTTAAGTATTCGGAGTTGTCTTCTAGTGGGAGCAATTTAAAGTACTCTTTTGATTGGTAAATTCTAATTAAGTAATAAATGTTTATCAGTGCAATTCCCATATTCATCAATCCCACAGGTAAAGCCCCAATGAGAAACCCATATAGTGAAAAAACACTGGATCCTATTAAGTTTATCCATCTTAGTTTAATTATGGAGCTCATTAATAGTGAAATAAGCACAATAAGGGAAGCTAAATAACCTAACCACTCTAACCAATGTATTGTCAATGTAATCCCCCGCTCGTTAAATAATCTGACAGTTACTGCCCAATCGTATTATTTCATGTTGTGTGGATACTAGTAAAGTAATTTCCCTCCACAATGCAATTCCCTAGAACAATTCCTTTCCTATTGTTCCTTATAAATCAATAGTTATTACATTGACTAGATTTTTGTGAAATAATGGTTAACTATATTGTTAGAGTAAAATGTTTGTGGGTGGAAAAAAAGTAAGTTAAGGAAGAATATGTAACCTTGGTGACGAGTGGGGAAGTGGTTTTATTCCCCACTCGTCACCAAGGACACCAAGCGAAAGCGCGGTAGGTGTGAGCACATCACATGAAAAAAGGATCCTCTTTTTGTATAGTAAGTAACGACCAAGAAACCAACTGTACAAAGAGAAAGGACCCTTACTATGAAAGATACCATACCTAACATCACAATGAAAGAGATAGAAAGAATTACCTTCCGTGCTTTACAGGAAAGC